>NZ_BAABMO010000004.1:0-168259 GCF_054767435.1 Proteus sp. MB838 | reverse complement strand
AAAGTGTTTATCAGCATAAAATATGATGAATAAATAGACAAATTGCTCGCAACCCAAGAAACACTATGTACATAAAAATATATTTTGTAACAGAAATGTTAAATCAAAAATAGCGCATATAATCCATTGATTTTAAAGTATTAAAAATTAATCACATTGAATTATACTGTCCTTTTTCCATGAGCAGTCCAAATTGGTCAATATATTTAGCTGTTAAGCTCAATTTAATTAAAATATCATGCTAATTAAGCCACTATTTTTATTTAACACACTCAATATGCGTATATTTCAGTCTTATTTTTACGTACCAATACTCATTTTATGGAGGCTAATTATAAAACTATACAATGAACAAGTAGAAAATAAGGATAGGAAGACACAAAAGTTTTAGTTTAACTATCTTGGTCTTTACTTATTGATGATAAAGATATGCTGTTATTCCAGTATAAATTAAGAAGCGATGCTCATTACAGTAGCAATATTGAGAGAAGATTTTTCATATCATATTAGGGTAAAGATCTATTTGAGCCATATTAGTATTTATCCTTGATTGAAATAGGTAATCCTCTTATTTGATAACAATAAAGATATCTCTATAGTTATTTAGCTATTTATGGTTAGTCTTTTTTGGCTTATAGCACCATCTTCTTACTCACTATAAGAGATACATCGTACTAAAAAATTAAAAATCCATTTATTAAAGCAGAATATTTCTCAGATCATACCCTTAAGTTAAACCAAATATAGCTGTATTATATTTGCAATTCTGTTGCCATAAAAAACTAATTCACACCTAAATAGTTTCATTACGTTTTTATTTTTTATCATATACTCGTTATATATATGTTATTTTTAATATATCAATATGTAGCGTCACAAAGGGCTTTAAAACCTATTATTCCCTCTGATTTTCTAACACGTTATGTTCCTATGAATAAATTGATATCCCAAAAAAAACCTCTTTATTACTCCTAAATCAAGATTAACGCCTTAACTAAAAGCACTATAACACATTGAAAATAAAGCAAAATATAAAAGTATCGCCAATATCCTAAAAGGCTTATTTAATATGTATCCATCATCGTGCTACAAATATAATGAGTAAAAGCTAACTTATCCTAAAATTGAAATAACCTTTCAAGCAAAATAGATAAAATAAGTAATTATGCTAGAAAAAGATGAAATTATATTACTAATTGTAAAATATGAACTTAGCTCACAGAATTTTATAAATTAATATATTCTATATTTATTAAATTGAGTTTAATTAATATTGCAATTAGCTATATCATTTAGATACTCATTATTAGAGTAACCACCGAATAAGTTAGCTTTCATAATTATAGTCAAACTTATTTCTTATCCCGATAAGATGCCCTATTGATACTGCTCTCAGCTTATTTAATATAAAAATAAGAACTCATATAATAAATTACCTATTGACCCTAAGTTAATTTTGTATATCATGACCAAAACTAAAAAATAAACTTTGTACAATATTAAACATATTTAAACACCTTACTGGGAAAAGAATTCTTAACGCAGAGCCTGTTTTGTTCTGTGTAGGGAAGTGCATGCTCTAAATTTATTATTAATTTTTAATTTAGGCATTTTATTTATGGAATTAAGAAGTTATTGCATACTCATACAAGGAGCTTAACTTAAATGAGTAAGAAAAATCTCGGTAGTGTTGCCCCTAAAGAAAGGATTAATATTAAATATACGCCAAATACTGGCGGAGCTCAGGCTGAAGTCGAACTTCCATTGAATATGTTGATTGCTGGGGATATGAAAGGTAAAACGGAAGAGACCCCCATTGAAGATCGCAAAGCGATTTCAGTCAATCAAAACAACTTCAATTCTGTTATGGAAAGTGCTGGCATTAATTTAAATATTAATGTTCGCAATACCTTAGAAGAAAGCAGTGATTCAGAGCTTAATGTTAACCTTGATGTGAAATCTTTACAGGATTTCTCTCCTGATAGTATCGCTCGCCAAGTGCCCGAATTAAATAAACTTCTCGAATTGCGTGAAGCTTTAGTTGCATTAAAAGGTCCTCTAGGCAATGTCCCAGCTTTTAGAAAGCGTCTTCAAGAACTACTTGAAAATCAAGAAACTCGCGAACAGCTTCTAAAAGAGCTCGATATTGCTGCTAATCAAAAATAATGTTTATAGAGGATTATTTCATGTCACTAAATGCAGAAGCTCAAGAGCAACAAGCCCCCGCATCTACAGGCTCTTTGCTTGATGAAATTATGGCTCAATCACGTATGTCTCCAGAAACAGAAGCATACGATATTGCCAAACAAGGTGTTGCTGCTTTTATTAGTAATATTTTCGCCAGTGAATCTGAAGACCAACAGATCAATCGATTATTAATCGATAAAATGCTTGTTGAACTTGATAATAAACTAAGTACTCAAGTTGACGAAATTCTTCACGCGCCTAAATTTCAAGAAATTGAAGCTTCGTGGCGTTCTTTAAAATTACTCGTTGATCGCACTGATTTTAGAGAAAATATTAAGATCAATATTCTTCATGCAACTAAAGAAGAGTTATTAGAAGATTTTGAATTTTCTCCAGAAATTGTTCAATCAGGCTTCTATCAACACGTCTACTCTTCAGGATACGGCCAATTTGGTGGTGAACCTGTTGCAACAGTTATTGGTAACTACGCCTTTAACAATACTGCGCCAGATATGAAGTTAATGCAGTATGTTAGTACTGTTGGTGCAATGGCACACGCGCCATTCCTATCATCTGTTTCACCTAATTTCTTTGGTATTAATAGCTACGCTGAACTGCCGGCAATTAAAGATCTAAAATCTGTTTTTGAAGGCCCTGCACACACTAAATGGCGCTCACTGCGTGAAGCAGAAGATTCCCGTTATTTAGGATTAACAGCACCGCGTTTCTTATTACGTTTGCCATACTCTCCAACAGAAAACCCTGTAAAAATGTTTAACTATTCAGAAAATGTTAAACAAGACCATGAGCACTATTTATGGGGTAATACCGCATTCTTATTAGCAAGCTGTATTAATGATAGTTTTGCAAAATATCGTTGGTGTCCAAACATTATTGGCCCACAAAGTGGCGGTACAGTTAATGATCTTCCTGTGCATATTTTTGAAGCGATGGGTGAATTACAAACTAAGATCCCAACTGAAGTTTTAGTTACCGATCGTAGAGAATTTGAACTAGCAGAAGAAGGCTTTATCACGCTGACCATGCGTAAAGGCAGTGATAATGCTGCATTCTTCTCAGCAAACTCGGTTCAAAAACCAAAAGTCTTCCCAAATACTCCTGAAGGCAAATTGGCAGAGACTAACTATAAGTTAGGAACTCAATTGCCATACATGTTTATTATCAATCGCTTAGCTCATTATATAAAAGTATTGCAACGTGAACAGATTGGCTCACGGAAAGAGCGTCAAGATCTGGAGCGTGAACTCAATATTTGGCTTAAGCAATATGTCGCAGATCAAGAAAACCCACCAGCAGATGTTCGTAGTAAACGTCCATTGCGTTCAGCTGAAATCAAAGTACTTGATGTTGATGGCGATCCAGGTTGGTACCAAGTCGCTATTCAAGTTCGCCCACATTTTAAATATATGGGTGCAAACTTTGAATTATCACTTGTTGGTCGTCTTGATAAAGAGTAACGGTGATGGCATCCAATTATGGCTGGCAGGCTAATGCTGGCGCCAGCTTATTTGAACGGATCCGAGGGAAAAACTTAGGTTTTTCCCATCGTTCGCGAACAAATACACTCATTGAATCAATAAAACAGAATTTAAATTACATCTTAAATGCTAGACCTGATGGTTGCCAAGGAACGCCACCCTTAGGGATCCCTGATTTAAATGATGCGACTCAATCTACGGTTGATTTTAAATCTCACCTAGAAGATAGCATTAGTAGTTGCATTATTGCGTATGAACCACGGATCAGCAAAGTTGTAGTGAAATTTCTTGAAGAAGATGCAGATAGTTTATCTTTACAATTTAATATTAATGCTTTTATTGATTTAGAAAATAAGCAGCAACTTATTGAATTTAATGTGTATTTAGATAATAACCGTAGATATCAGCTTAAATAGCATTAATATGTCATCAAAATCCTACTTTACCAATGAATCAGAATACTTAAATGAGCTGACTGAGCAAGTTGCCAAAGAAAAACCGCAACTTGTTAATTTGCTTTCGCACAATGTTAAAGATCCTGATACTTCGCGGATTATGGATGGGCTATCTTATTTATCGGGTAATTTACGCCAGCAAATAGATAGACAATTTCCTGAGTTAACTAACAGTTTAGCCAATATGCTTTGGCCAAACTACGCGCGCCCTGTGCCAAGCATGACGATTGTTGAATATCATCCTAATTATGCTCAGTGCCAACACGCAACAAAAATTTCAGCAGGACAACCTTTTAGTGCCACTCCACTTTATGTGCAAAGTGAGGAAACAAACCACGAGACGTTATTTCAATGTCGATTTAGTCAAAGTCGCGACCTCTGGTTAATGCCGACAAAAATCAGTAACATTTTGCAGCAAACAACCGCCATTGAAATAACATTTGAGTTAGCAACAAAACAGCCACTTGCCAATATTGGCTTAGATAAATTGTGTTTTTACTTAAATGGTGCGCCATTTACTACAAATCAGCTCTATTTTTTATTAAGCCAGCATGTGCAGAGTGCCTCTTTAGTCACAGATGTACATACGCTACCTCTTACTCACTTTTCAGTTACGCCTGTTGGTTTTCAAAAGCAGGATGCCTTACTTCCATACCCGAAAAATAGCTATGATGGCTATCGTATACTGCAAGAGTTTTTCTGTTTTCCTGAAGCCTTTCTCTTTCTAGATATTCATGGTTTGGATGACATTCCTTTGGCTATCGAAGCAGAGCAATTCAAACTGGTGATCAATTTTGATCTAGAAATTCCTGATGGCGTTATTCTTTACGACGACAGTATTAAACTTAATTGCACCCCTATTGTGAATTTATTTCCTATTGATAGTGAAGCAATAAATTTGACGGGGAAAAATGAGGAGTATGTTTTAAGTCCTAATTACCAACTTACTGAATGTTTTGATATTTTTTCGATTAATGAGGTTAGAGGGTTACGTTATCCTAATGATGCTAAACCTTATCCGATCACCTATACAGCATTTGAAAGTTTTTATCATCAAAACCATCAGACTCAAAATCATGGCTATTACCGTTTAAAGATAAGTCAAAATGAGCAGTTATACGGCTATTCCCATCGACTTTCTTTTGTTCGTCAGCAAGAGCCTCAGTTACAACAGTGTGAAGAAACCGTTTCTGTTGCACTCAACTGTACTAACCGCTATATCGCTTCCCAGTTATCGACGCGTTCTATCGATTTAGATAGTGCATCAATGCCTTATGGGGCTTTATCTGCTAAGAATTTATTCGCACCAACACTGCCTTTATATCCATTATTAGATAAAACATTATATTGGTCTGAATTAACTAATTTATCTTTAAATTATCAGTCTTTGCTCAATCTTGATTCATTAAAAAAAATATTACAACTCTATGATTTACCGTCTGTTTATAACACACAGGTTGCAAGGCAATCACAAAAACGCCTAGATGCATTAGTTGATTTACATTCAGAGCATATTGAGCATATCTACAAAGGGCTTCCTGTTCGTGGTCTGAAGACAACTTTAGTTGTTCATCAAAATGCGTTTCTTTCGGAAGGAAGTTTATTCCTATTTTGTACCGTTATCGCTCAATTTTTCACCTTATATACCAGCATTAATATGTTTCATGAGTTGGAAGTTATTAACCTTGATAATAAGGAAGTTTATCGATGGCCAGCACAAATCAACCAGCACATACTGAAGTAATCGATCGTTGGCTGGAACAAGCTGGCTCATCGGTAACAGAGTATAATTTTTATCAACTCGTTGAATTGTTAAATAAAATAATTCATCAAGATGTCAACTCGATGGAGGATGACAGCGGTATTCTTCGCTTTAAATCTTATTCAAATATTGCATTTCCGACGCGAGATGTCATTTCCATTGAAAAAAATAATGTCGAACAATATGAATTAGAAGTCGCTTTTTTAGGCTTACAAGGAAGTCAGTCCCCCCTACCAGGCTATTATCTGGATGAGTTTGCTTGGGAAGATGCACAACAGATAGAAGGTATCTCCGCTTTTCTCGATATCTTCAATCATCGTCTGATAGCGTTACTTTATCGGATCTGGCGCAAATATCGTTACTACATTTGCTTTGAAAATGAAGGTCAGGATTCATTTTCACAATATATGTTTTCTCTCGTTGGATTAGGCAATGGAGCTAATCGCGGTCGGATCAAAATCAACCATAGCAAAATGCTCGCTTATGCTGGTCTTTTGGCGAGTCCAAGTCGCTCTTCTGATGTGATTAGTAGTCTTATATCTCACTGTTTCGACTTAGAAAATGTAAAAGTAATTGGTTGGGAGACACGCCGTGTTCCTATTCCTGAATCACAACAAAACAAGTTAGGTACGATTTCTCATCAATCCGGACAAAAATCTCGCCCACGAATGTTATTAGGGGAAAATTTTAGTCTGGGCTCACACATATATGACTGCAATGGAAAATGCACCATCGAAATCAGTGAATTAAGTTTAGAACGCTATATGCGTTTTTTACCTAACGGCAGTGATTTCGCACCATTAGTTGCCTTTGTTTCTTACATTTTTCATGAGCAATTAGCTTGGGATTTACGTCTTAGCATTGCTGAAAAGCAAGCCGAAGGGTTCCGTTTGGGTCACCAACAACACAACCAATTAGGCTGGCAAAGCTTTTTAGGTCAACCCGCAAAGAAACCGGATGTCACCATTACGGTATTGGAATAAAGAGATGGATAAATATCAGCCAACAATTTCTTTTAGCATCAAAAATAGTGAACAGCTAGAAAGTGGTTATCTGCCAAATGCGACTTTAACTCAAAGTGGCGGACAGATTGGTAGTGGCAATCAATGTGACTGGAAAATCCAAGATAATGAAGGTGCTATTGCCGATCGGCAATGTACGGTGTTTTGGAAAGATCAACACTTTTGCTTAAAAGTAAATTCAGGTCCTGTTTACATTAATAATGCGATTATTCCATTGCATCTTGATGCCGTTAGACTGACCCAAGGTGATCAGATAAAAGTGGGTAAATTAGTTATTGCCACCAATATTAGTCTTACCGGAGAGCCGGTACAAAATATGATGGCGATGACGCCTCAGTCTATTATCGCAAAAGATCATGATCCGCTAGATTCATTATTTGATGTTGATACAACAGTCAAAAATGAGCGGAAAGAGCCTCCGTTTGTACCAACCGTTCAGGGTGCATTAACAACAGATCCACTACAGGCTTTAGAAAACGAAAATCTAAGCTTAATTTCTAAAAACACACAAGCTACTTCAGACGATCCTTTATTGAGTGACCCCCACTCGTATTCATCTGCCTTTCCGACATCAGATAATCAAGAGAATACTATGGTCCAAGAATTTATTGATTTACCTAAAATCACACCTAATGAAAACGAACATATGACCGATGTCGATCATGTGGCGGTTAACCCTCTGATGAAGGGATTAGGTATCCACCTTAATTTAACAAATACACAGCATGCTAATGATTTTCTTGTTGAACTGGGTAAAACCGTCAAAGCGGCTATTGAAGGTTTACTGATTTTGCAACAACAACAAGAAAGCTTACAAGATAAGCAATTACGCCCAATTGAAGATAATCCTCTACGTCTTAATAGTAGCTATGAAGAGACAATGAAGTTGATGTTTACCGATGAACGTAGCCCTGTACATCTTTCAGCACCTGCGGCAGTAACAGAAAGCTTGCACAACATCCAATTGCATTATCAAGCGAATCAAGAAGCTATTTCAACCGCACTATCAACCATGTTGGCAGCATTCTCTCCTGAACATTTATTAAACCGCTTTTCTCAGTATCGACGAGCTTCAGATAACACACCAATGAATGATGGCTGGGCTTGGGAAATGTACAACAACTATTACAAAGAACTCTCTTCATCTCGGCAACAGGGTTTTGAAAAATTATTCTATGAAGTATACAGCCACGCTTATGACAGAGCGCTGAGAAAAGGAATAGAGGAAGCTTAATATGCAGCTTAGAACTTTCTCAATATTACTGTTATTTAGCTCTTTTTTAATATTGAGTGGATGTAGTAAACCTTTTGAAGCCGCGGGTAAAATGGGGAAAATCTTATTAGATCCCTCAACTCCTGTTGGGCAACCGAAAGATCAGCCCTCTACCGTTGCATTAACCATCCTTGCGGAGCCCTATATTAATCCTAATCAGGAAGGTGAAGCTGCGCCGATAAATATCCAAGTTGTTTATCTTAACGAAGATTCAGTATTTGGCTCTGTTGATCATGATCAGATAGATGCAAAAGAGGGTGACTTAGAGAAAGTTCTAAAGAAAAATTATATTGACCATCAAGACTACACCATTTTACCTGGCCAATATAAACCCTTCCCTACTATGACGTTAGACCCATCTAACCGTTACATTGGCATTATTGCCTATTACTCAGATCCTGATAAAGCAGAATGGAAGAAAATAGTCAAAGCGCGTGGTAAAGGACGCCACTACTTCCTATTAGTGCACATTAGGGAAAATGAAATCGAATTTAGACAAGAAGAGGATGATTAATATGTCAACTAAAAATAGAGTGATCTGGCGTGAAGGGCTATTTATCAAACCTCAACATTTTCAACAACAACAACGTCATCAAGATTATATGACGGTGAGTATTTTAAATAACTTTTTTTCACACTTTTGGGGATTTAGTACCTTAAAATTGAGTGACGATTTATATGCTTTAGGTCGTATTGGTATTAAAGAAGCTTCTGGTGTTATGCCAGACGGCACCATTTTCTCTATACCAAACCAAGATTTACTACCACAGCCTATTGATATAACGAATATTACTGATAGTGACAGCAGTATTATTTATCTGGCTTTTCCTTTAATGAACGAGAATGTCAGTGAAATTTCCACTGAACATAACGGTAGTCGTTTACTTTCTCGCTACAGCGAAAGCACCGAAAATATTCGTGATTTACATACTGAAAATGGTGATATCAGTGCTATTCATGTTGCACAGCTCACACCAATACTCAAACAAGGTAAACATGGTTTAGATGCCTATGTTGCTTTACCTATCTGTCGTATTAGAGAGCGTAATGCTAATGGTAATTTAACGCTGGATAATGATTATATTCCTAGCCTATTAAATATCCGTGCCTCAACATTATTGAGCCAATTTCTCACCGAGCTTGAAGGAACGCTATATGAAAGAGGAAAACAAATTGCCTCTCGCATTGGTGCCCCGGGTCAGCAAGGTGTTGCGGATGTGGCAGAATTTATGATGTTACAAGTGCTTAATCGCACTTATCCACTCTATTCGCATTATGCTCAAGAGCCGGTGATCCATCCTGAAAAACTATTTCGAGATTTATTAGAGCTTTGTGGTGAACTACAGACATTCACGAATACTTCACGTTTACCTGAAAATATTGCCAAATATCAACATGCTAAATTAACAGAAAGTTATATTCCATTAATAGCCAGTATCCGCGAAGCACTCAGTGTTGTCTTAACACCAAGAGCGATCCCAATCCCGCTACAAGTTCAAGAGCATGGTATTCGTGTAGCAACCATTCATGACAAACAACTGCTACAACGAGCTGAATTTATTATTGCGGTGAAATCACAAATGCCGCAAGAGCAACTACGTCGCCAATTCCCACAACAAACTAAGGTGACAACAATCAATAACATTCGCAGCTTGGTTAGTGTGCAAATACCGGGTGTTCCTTTATCACCACTTTCGGCTGCACCAAGACAATTACCTTATCACTCGGGATATAACTATTTCCATTTTGATCAACAAGGCAATGAATGGAAAGGGATCCAGCAGGATGGCAACATCGCATTCCACGTTTCAGGAAACTTCCCCGATCTCGATATTCAGTTATGGGCAATAAGAGATGGAGCACTCTATGACTGATGATATTTTACTGAATCATGATGATGAAGAGCGCATTACAAAGAAAAATTACCAACTGCCACTAAGAGGAAACAACATCAATCCAATGATAGATGCTGCTACACCTTTATTAGGCATGGTATTGCGCATGAAAGCGATGTCTGAAACCCCACTTTCAGAAAAGCTGTACCAACAAGTTGTCATGGATATTACCTCTATTGAGCAACAATTACAGATCCAAGGTTACGAGCCAGGTGCCATTGTTTCATTTCGTTATGTGCTATGTACTTTTATTGATGAAACCGCCCTTGGATTAGGCTGGGATCAAGATAATGGTTGGGTAAAACAATCATTACTGGTTCATTTTCATAATGAATCATGGGGTGGTGAAAAAGTCTTTGTCTTAATTGAAAGATTATTAGGTGAACCCAAGCGTTACCTCGATCTGATTGAATTTATCTACCTTTGTTTATGCCTAGGATACCGCGGGCGCTACAAAGTCTCTGCGGGACAAAATGATGAATTTAATCATTTATTAAGACGCTTACAAAAACAGATCCAACAGCTAAGAGGTAACGCTAAACCAATAGTTCTATTTGAAAAAGGTGATAACCAACAAAGCCGTTATCGTTTAGGTAAGCGTTTAGGGGCTCGCTATATTCTCATAGGTACAGCGGTATTCGCGTTGATTATTTATAGCATTTATTCATCCAGACTGAATTATCAAACACTCAGTATTGTGGAACAACTTAATACTTTACTTGGCTAGGACGCATTATGATCCAAATTGATCTCTCTACTCTCGTTAATCGATTACACCCAATAGCTAAGCATGCCTTAGAAAGTGCAGCCGCTTACTGTGTAAGCCACCAGCAACCTGAAATTACGATTGCTCAGTTTCTACAAAAACTGATAGAAACGCCATTAACTGACATTCGTATGATCAGTCAAAAAAGCGCATTAGATATTAATGCGTTATCAGAGTTATTAGATATCGACATTCCGCCACATCAAGTTATTACACAAAGTTATCCTAGTTTTTCACCCTTATTAGTCGAATGGATGAAAGATAGCTGGCTATTAGCGTCAACTGAGCTAAATCACAGTGAACTTCGCTCTGGTGCATTGTTTTTAACTTTACTACAAATGCCTTTGCGTTATCTTGCGAAACCTGTTGCCGATATGCTTGCGCAGATTAACCGCGACCAATTAAAACTCAATTTTGATCAATGGACTGAAGGCTCTGCTGAATCGCCTTTTAACGAAAAAACAGTATCAGAAAAAGGTAACCTTGCCGCTGATTCATTGTTAGCGAAATTTACTCATAACATGACTGAACAAGCGCGAAATGGTGAGTTAGATCCGGTCTTATGTCGCGATAATGAAATCGACTTAATGATTGATATTCTGTGCCGTCGCCGTAAAAACAATCCTGTAGTAGTCGGAGAGCCCGGTGTGGGTAAAAGTGCGTTAATTGAAGGACTAGCACTACGTATTATTGCCGGAGATATTCCTGATAAATTAAGAGGTTGTGAACTTCTTACTCTTGATTTAGGCGCATTACAAGCAGGTGCTGCAGTCAAAGGCGAATTTGAAAAACGCTTTAAAGGCATTATGCAAGAAGTCACTCAATCTCCTCACCCTATCATTCTATTTATTGATGAAGCACACACCCTCATTGGTGCAGGTAACCAGCAAGGTGGCTTAGATGTTTCTAATTTATTAAAACCGGCTTTGGCGCGTGGAGAGCTACGAACTATCGCAGCAACGACTTGGAGCGAATACAAAAAATATTTTGAAAAAGATGCCGCATTAGCGCGCCGTTTCCAATTAGTGCAAGTCAAAGAGCCATCATCTGCAGAAGCCATTATCATTATGCGTGGCTTACGTAGTATCTATGAAAAATCTCACCATGTCTTTATTGATGATGAAGCACTACGAGCCAGTGCTGAATTAAGTGAACGTTATATCTCTGGACGTCAATTACCAGACAAAGCCATTGATGTATTAGATACAGCCTGTGCAAGAGCCGCGATTAATCTATCTTCGCCACCAAAGGCATTATCCTCTTTGAAAACAGAACTCCACCAAATCAATATGGAAATGGATGTATTACAAAGAGAACACTATTTAGGTTTAGATGATCATTCTGAGCGTCTTGAAACGTTAGCCTCACAAGCAAGTGCTATTGAACAACAAGCAACTGATTTACAGCAAGCATGGGAGCAACAAAAAGAGCTTGTATCTCAAATTATTACGTTACGAGCAACATTACTTAATAATGCTACCGAAGCGACTAATGACGATGTCGCAAACGATGTTGCAAATAATGAAGTGGTAAGTGATATAAGAACTTATAGTGAAGCAGAAGATGCTGAAGATAATGATGAAAAAATAGCAACACAGCCCCCCTGCTCATCTGAAGAATTAAAGCAACAGTTACAACAATTAGATAAACAACTTGCTCAGTTACACGACACGCATTTACTGGTTTCGCCTCACGTCGATAAAAAACAAATTGCGGCGGTAATTGCTGAATGGACCGGAGTACCATTAAATCGATTATCACAAGATGCATTATCAATTGTCACTGAGTTACCGACCTACTTGGAAGAGAGTATCAAAGGCCAATCATTAGCCATTCAATGTTTACACAAACATTTACTTACAGCGCGGGCTGATTTACGTCGACCGGGTCGACCGCTGGGGGCATTCTTATTAGCAGGTCCTAGTGGCGTGGGTAAAACAGAAACGGTTATCCAAATTGCCCAATTAATGTTCGGTGGCACACAATATCTCACGACTATTAATATGTCTGAGTTTCAAGAAAAACATACTGTTTCTCGCCTTATTGGTTCACCTCCCGGTTATGTGGGATATGGTGAAGGAGGGATCTTAACAGAAGCTATTCGTAAAAGACCTTACTCAGTTGTTTTACTCGACGAAGTAGAGAAAGCGCATCCTGATGTGCTAAATCTATTTTATCAAGCTTTTGATAAAGGAGAGATAGCCGATGGAGAAGGACGAGTCATTGATTGTAAAAATATCGCATTTTTCCTCACCTCTAATTTAGGTGACCATGTCATTACTGCTTACGCGGATAAACCGGACGAACTAGAAGATGCACTCTACCCTGAATTAACAACTTTCTTTAAACCGGCATTACTTGCTCGAATGGAAGTGATCCCTTATTTACCGTTGCCTGCAGAGGTTTTACGACAAATTGTTGATGGCAAATTAGCCCGTCTTATTAACCTGTTAAAACAGCGTTTCAACGCAGAAATCAATGTAGAAGAGAGTGTTGCTACGGAAATTTTACGCAGAGCTTCTCGTGCTGAAAATGGTGCGCGTATTTTGGAATCTATTATTGATGGTGCGTTATTGCCGCCTCTTTCTTTATTACTTCTACAATATAGTGCACGTAATGAAGCTATCTCTCATATCCGCTTAGCGACTGAAAATGATGAGTTTATTGCGGAGGTTAATTAAGCAATGAAAGCGAGACTAAAAAATGCGCTTGCACTACTAGAATGTCATGATGTAGAGACGCTAGCTGTTCAATTTCTAAAATATAGCTTTTTTCGTAGCTCACTGAGTGGGTTAATTATTTCGTTAATGAATAAAGCTGAAAATAAATTGGAAAGTTGGAATATCGACTTAACGCTTCAAGTGCAAAGCCATTTTTTAGATACCGATATTACCGATGCAGATCACCCTTTAATTCAACTGCTATTTAAGGGTGAACCTGTATTTTGGCAAAACTTACAACAAGGTAGTTATATTAATAATGCTGCTATGCGCGGTTTTATTTCACAGCTTCCGGTGAACACCGGATTGTATAGTTTGCCTATCTATGATGTTAACCATAAAGCATGTGGCACGATTATTCTTTTAGGGCAAGCTGAAGAGCTAGAAAATATCGAGCAAGGTATTTTCCCTATTTATTGTGAACTATTTAATCATCAATTAAAGCATCTTTTTGAATTATCAAATATGCAACAAAAAATCTCTTACTTGCAATATATCAATCAATTACAAAGGGAAAAAGAAACCACGCTTAATGAAACGTTAGATAAATTAACCGCATCTGTAGCGACTATTGCACTTCCTACCATACAAATCAAAGGAGTTAATGATTTAGAAGTTGCTATAGAAAATTATGAAAAAGAAATTTTATTAGATAAACAGCAAGAATTGAAAGGAGATATTAACGCCATGGCAGAACAGCTTAGTATTTCTAAACGAGCGTTAATATATAAATTGAAGAAATACGGAGTATAAAATGAACGTATTGAAAATCTTTTTCTGCACATTACTCCCTTTACTCTTCACTTCACCGGGAAAGGCCGAAAATAATCTTAATCAGAAAATGATTGAGGAATTAACTCAATGCCGTTTGGAATCATCTCAGCTAATTCGTTTAGATTGTTATGACAAAATTGCGCTTTCTTCAACATCTTCCTCCAATGCACTGCCTGATGTTACTCAAATGGGTAAAACATGGCGCCAAGCAACAGAGCATGAAATGAAACGGACGGGAAACAGTGCAGGTTTTCTCGTCTCAGTACCAGAAACCGGTGATTATCCCGTATTAATGACCATTCCAGCGATTGGCTTTCAACCGCCTCGCCCCATCTTAATGCTGAGCTGTATTGATAACATTACTCGGATGCAAATTATCCTGCCAACAAAACAAGATGCTGGCAGTGTGATGGTTTCAACGGATAAAACACAATTTACTGCAGAATGGTTTTTACGTGAAAACGGTTATGTATTGGAATCAAGCCGCGGTATACCGGGCATAGATGAAATTAAACGCTTGTTAAATGCTGAAAGATTGACATTGAAATTATCTAATAACGAAAAACTCACCTTCAATATTTCAGGTATTTCACAACAAATAATCCCTTTAAGAGCGGCTTGCCACTGGTAGAAATCATGATGAACAATACTTCTTATGCATGGAAACAACAGCTACTGACAGCGCTTGATGAACAGCAAGTCAGTAGTGCTGTCAATGATAATGATGCCGACTGGGAATATATTGACAGTGAAATGATAAAGTTCGGCTCACTTAGTCATGGTCAATTAGATATTAAAGAGATCCAGCGTCGCTGTTTACACCTATTTGAAACGCAGACTAAAGATTTTCGGATCTTAGTCCATTTATTACGTACTTTACAGCATGCTGGAGAGCCAAAAGAATTAGTATTGGCAGCACAGATCCTAACTGATTTTAATCGTCAATATTGGCAAAGTTGCTACCCAACCAATATGAAATTGAAATCACGTTTAGCCAATCAAGTTTTGAAACGTTTTGAAACAGCGAGTGAGAGTTTTTGTCATGCAGCCAACAGTGCGATGCGTGATGATATTCTAGGCTCGTTCGCCTTTCTAGCGCAATTTTGGCATGAACAAAGCCCGGCACTTGCAGAACAAATTGATGATTTAAGCAGAGATTATAATCGTATTGAAAATAACGATGCGCCGATTATTGTTGCTTCACCTGCCGAGAAAGAAGAAAAAGTACAGACTCCGCCGGTTAGCGAGTCTATAGAAACACCGACAAAAAATAGCTTAACACCAACTATTAACGTTAACCATCAAGATGAAAGACAATGGAAACAAACATTACTTCAAGTAGCTGATGTTATCTGCCAACAAGCCCCTGAAAGTTCAGTAGGATATCGTATACGGCGTTATGCAATTTGGCACGCTATTACGGTCTTACCTCAAGCTAATGCTCAAGGTAAAACGCCTTTAGCCCCCGTATCAATTGACCGTGTAATGGATTACAAAGCTCAACTGACTCAAGCGTCCATTACGCTATTAAACAATATTGAACAGAGTCTCTCACTCTCTCCTTACTGGTTAGAAGGCCATATGTTAGCTGCACAAGTAGCAGCTAAATTAGGTTATGGGGAAGTAGAAAGTGGCATTATTGAAGAGTTACGTATTTTTTTAGCGCGTCTTCCTGAACTTGTTAACTTGCACTTTTCGGATATGACTCCCTTCTTTCCTGAAAGTGTACAACAGTGGTTAGAGCAATATAACCAAACTGAAAACGGTCAATTGCCACCATCGAATACAAATACTGCGATCCTAGAGCAAGAAGTCTTGCAATGTTATGAACAACAAGGTCTTGAAGCAGCCCTGAAGCTTATTGAATTAAACCTTGCTAGCAGATCAGAGCCTAGAGATAGATTTTATGGACAATTATTGTCTGCACAACTATTTGAATTGTCAGGTATGGATTATATGGCTACACAGTTATACCAACAACTTAATACCTCTGCCTCACATTATTCACTTGCAGATTGGGAACCCAACTTAATACGACAACTCATGCAAAAAATAGACAAAAAGACAGAAATAACAATGACTATGGATAGGGATCAATAATAATGAAATTACCGGTTTTCTCCATTTCAAACATTACGAGTTCGGTAAAAAAACTCTTTTTTGCTGATAAATCTAAAATTGCCTCCTTTTTGCTATTTTTATTGGCATTACTTCCCGCTTTGCTCATTATTTGGATCTGGTGGTGGGGGCCAACATTTCGTTATCAAGATTCCATACCGTTTAGCGAGGTCACCACACGTTGGTTAGCAACCGTCGTTATTGTATTGCTTGTTGTGAGTTGGATTGGTCTAGCAACATGGCGTCGAGTTAAAAAATTGGAAGCATTAAAACTTGATGTCGAATTGGCTGTAGTTGATCCGGTAAGACAAGATCTTGATTTTCAAAAACGTTATTTAAACTATTGGAAATCACAATTTATTCGTCACTTAAATGGTCATACTAAAGCGGTTTATTTACGCCCTTGGTATTTTGTTTTAGGAGCTAACCAAAGTGGAAAGCATAGCTTATTAAAAAATACGGTAAACCCATTAGATATTGCGCCTAGCGACAATATTGTTAACGAACAAAATATTGCATTAAATATTCAATGTCTATTAACCGACAATGCTGTACTTTTTGTCCCTAATGGTGATCTATTAACCCAACCGGCAAATCAGGCTGATAAACCTCAACTTTATCACCGTTTGTGGGGCGATTTACTCAATTGGATCAAAACTAATCGCCCAAGACAACCAATGAATGGCATCGTCTTAACTGTCGATACCCTATCGTTATTAACCAATAGTAAGGAGCAAAATAGTCAGCTACTTGCTGATTTACAAATGCGTATTGAAGAAATACGCATGACATTTAATAGTCGCTTGCCTTTATATATCGTCTTAACCAAGCTAGATCTATTACGTGGTTTTGACTCAATGTATCAATCATTAGATGTTCAACAACGTAATGAAGTATTAGGTGTTTCTTTCAACCAAAAAGCAAAAAGTAATTGGAAAAAGGAATTAAATCATTTTTGGTCACAATGGGTAGGCCAAATGAACAGCGCATTACCAGAAATGATGCTACAAAGAGCAGAAGGTAACCAGCGTAGTGATCTATTTAGTTTCGTGCGCCAAATTGAAGGGTTACAACATTCTGTATGCACATTAATTGATGCATTGCTCATCAATAATGAGCAACATAATATCTGTTTAAGAGGGGTTTATTTAACTTCTGCATTGCAAATCGGTCAAATCGATGATGTGTTTAGCCAAACAGCGTCCGAACAATATCATTTACCGACAGCACCTCTTACTACATGGCCAATTAATGATAGCCACCCTTATTTTACTACCCAATTATTTAGTCAAGTGCTATTTAGTGAGCCTAATATTGCAGCAGAAAACCATTATTGGGTTAAAAAACATCGGACTCGCCTATTAGTCACCACTGCTGTTAGCTTTGTCGGCTTAATCGCAATTTGGAATGGTTGGAGCCACTATTACGACAAAAACTATCGTGCTGGAGAAAACGTTCTTAATGAGGTAAAAGCATTCCGTGCTATTGAGAACAATGCTCAAAAAGATACTGATGGTAGCCTACAATTACCGGTGCTCAATCCATTACGTGAAGCAACCTTAGCTTATGGTAATCATCGTGATAAAAATGTGCTCTTTTCTGATATGGGTCTTTACCAAGGTCAAAAAGTTGGCCCACAAGTTGAACAAGTCTATTTACAACTACTCACCGATCGCTTTTTACCTGCGGTTATGTCTGGGTTGTTAAATGAACTTAACAGTGCCGATAAAGGAAGTGAAGATAAGTTAGAGATATTGCGTATTATGCGCATGTTAGAAGATAAAAGTGGCCGTAATAATGGCATGGTAGAAGATTTTATGGCTGATTATTGGAGCCAACTGTTCACTGGTCAACGTGAAAAACAACTGCAACTAAAAGCCCATTTGCGCTATGCCCTTGAGCACACAGATTGGAAACAAGAGCGTGAAAAAGGATTTGTTTCAGCCACTAAAGCCTTTATGCCTTTTGCTGGACCTATAAAAAATGCACAAGCAGAGTTAAGTGTATTGTCACTTTATCAGCGTGTATATCAAGCCTTACGCTTAAAGGCTAATCAAGAGCTTTCAGCGCCTTTAAATTTACAACATCAAATTGGCCCAAGTTTTAATACGGTCTTTACGGCTATTGATGATGATAAATTAGAAATTCCACAATTCTTAACGCGCTCAGGGTTATTAAACTATTTTATCCGCCAAAATGATAAATTGGTCGAGCTAACATTACTTGATGCTTGGGTTCTTAATCTAACCACCAACACACAATATAGTGAAAGTGATCGTAAAGAAATTCAGCGTCAAATCAGTGAACAATATCTTAGTGACTATACGGCTCAATGGCGTAATGCCATGAGCAATTTAGAAATTCGTCAATTTGATTCAATACAAGATGAAATTACCGCTCTTGAGCAAATTATTAGTGGTGAACAACCATTACGCCGAGCATTACAAGTTCTACGTGATAACACGGTTATTCCAACTATTGATGAAAATTTACCACTTGATGAACAAAAAACACTGATGGCTGAGCCATCTTACCGTTTATTAACCCGCTTAGATCGCGAATTTACTCCTCAAACTGAGATATTAGTCAGTAACCAAGGGGAAAATTTACAGAATCTGAATCAAAAACTAAATGACTTACATCGTTACCTATTGGGGATCCAAAACTCTCCAGTGCCGGGGAAAGCGGCGCTTAAAGCAGTTTCGATGCGCTTAAACGATAATAATCGCGACGCTATTTTTGAGCTATCACAAATGGCGAAAACATTACCAGAGCCGCTTAACCGCTGGGTCGATGAGTTATCAGTGCAAGCATGGAATGTGGTCCAAAAAGAAGCTATTCGTTATATGGAAGTAGAATGGAATGAAAATGTTGTCAAACAATACAATACTTATATTGCCGGTCGCTATCCATTTAACCCAGCAGCTAAACAAGATGTTCCTTTAAGTGAATTTGAACGTTTCTTCAAACCAAATGGAACATTAGATAGCTTCTATCAACAAAATCTGCGTTTATTCGTTGAGAATAACTTAGTTAACGATAGTGATAGCCAATCATTGATCCGCGCTGATGTATTAGCACAAATTGAAATAGCCAATCGTATTAGAGAAACCTTCTTTAATGCCCAAGGTAATTTAGAAGCACAATATGCTATTGAGCCACTGTCATTAAGTGGTAATAAGCGTCGTAGCATCTTAAATCTTGATGGACAATTGATTGATTACGCTCATAGTCGCAGCCATGTGACACACTTGGTATGGCCAAACTCAATGCGTTCCAATATTGAAAGTAAACTGACTTTAGTGCCTCTTTCCGGTGATAAATCGCCACGTTCAATCAGTTTCTCTGGGCCATGGGCACAAATGCGATTAGTTGATAATGCAAAACTCATCAATATCAAATCTAACTCATTCGATATTCGCTTCACAATCGACGGTGGTGATATGACTTATCGAGTTATAGTTGATGAATCTAATAATCCTTTCTTCGGTGGATTATTCACAAAATTCCGTTTACCTGAAACGCTTTATTAATGTGATTTCCCCCACTTTATAGTGGGGGAATAAAAGGATGTTGAGTGCGATGAAATCAGAAAGTTTAGTGATTAAAATTGGGGGATCTCCACTTGATACCCCTGAATTTATTGCCCTGAAAACCGAATTTAATAAATTGAGCCACCCTGCTCGACCAGAAATAAGTTGGACACTTATTGAGTCACTTTGCTTATCCCTATTTAAAAATCATGGTATCGACCTACAAAGCGGTGCTTACTATACCATTGCAAGATTACAACAGCATGGTTTAAGCGGTTTTACTGAAGGATGTGAGTTATTAGCAAATGTTATTGTGACTTATTGGGATAGCCTGTGGCCGGAAAAGCCAAATCAACGTACAGAGGTATTAAACTGGTTTAATACCAAAGCCAGCGCTTTATTAAGACAACAATCCTATCAAGCAAAAGATCTACGATTAATCTATCGTTCAGAGCGCGCGTTACAGTTAATAATCGATAAACTGGCTAAAACAACTTGGGAAAAACTGCCTAAAATTGAAAACTTACTGTGGTTTTTCCAAAACTTAGCCAAACAAATTGAAAAGCAAGAAAAACAGACGCAACAAGATAGTGCCGAACCCGTTAGCGTACCGCCATTAGTCTGTATTCAACAACCGTCGAAAACAACGGACAAAGCAGCCCCCACTTTTGTGATTGAAACACCTCAACCCGCCTCTTCTTTCACTGTAGTAGCAAAAAAATGAGTGCGACCCGAGGTTTTATATGGGGCTGTGTGCTCAGTTGCATACTGTTTTTAGCTGTCGGATTTGGTGTACATCTCTATTTAAAACAAGAGATGAATGCGATTACTTCAATACCTGAAGGTGCGGCTGCCAAATGGTTGTTTAAACCACAGTTAAATAGCTACGAGTATCATTTAGCATTATTAGAAAAACGTTCTCCTCTTTCTAATTTACGGCTAATTGATACGATGCAAGAAAAAGCCAAAAACGCTTGGCCTACAGATGCAGAGCAAATTTATTTTACACGTAATTGGCAAAATCTTTATCAAACGCACTTAGAGAATATGCCAATTAATGATAGCTGGTCTGAAACCGCGACATTATTACAACAACTTTCTAATAAAATAGTTCAGCAAGAACGAAATAGAGGCAGTTTTACACTCTCTTATCTAAAAACGGCAATTTATGATATTCAAAAACAGCACAATAAAGTTGAGCCAATCGAAGAAAAACTGCGACAACTCGCTGTACAAATTGAAACAGGGCAACCTATTTCTCCTGCAACTCTTAATAATATTGATAATAAAATTAATGGGTTATTAGCTCGTTATTATGATTTACAAAAACAAGCTGAACAACAAGGTTTAAAACCCGGCTCATATTCATCTTTTGGATTAGATCATGAGTGAAATTAAATATATTAAAGAAAAGCAGTACTTACAAAAACTGTTCAGTGAGTATGCAGATAAAGCGCCACATTTAGCGAGCGTACTTGATCCTCAAGATCCACAAACAAGTTATCTCTTAGAAGGCTTTGCTTTTTTATCTGCTCGTTTACAAGATAAAATTGATGATGCTTTTCCTGAGATCACATTACCCCTACTGCAACGACTAAATTCCCAAGCCATTAAAGGCCTACCATCAACAACAATTATCCAAATTGACCAAAGTGAAATTCTCCCCTATCCCATGGAGATTAATGAAAAACATTTGGTGATTGGCGACAACGGGGCACAATTTAGTTTCTGCCATAATTTCACCATCATGCCTTATAGCATTTTGGATAGAAAAATTACTCAGCATCCAAACCACTCTTGTATCTCTCTTGAAATATTATATCGTGGTGATGTGGAATTAACTCAAACAAATGCACTTAATGTTTTTTTAGGGGAAAATAAAACCACCTCAGACATTTTATTACTCGCATTTAGTCAATATTTTGAAAAAATTGAGGTGGTACATAACGGTGAACGTTATGAAGGCGATCCTCTTAATTATGCTTTTGAACCCAAAATTGGCAATGACTATAAAATCTTCCCACA
Organism: Proteus sp. MB838; assembly: GCF_054767435.1. Taxonomy (NCBI): domain Bacteria; kingdom Pseudomonadati; phylum Pseudomonadota; class Gammaproteobacteria; order Enterobacterales; family Morganellaceae; genus Proteus; species Proteus sp. MB838. The sequence goes on along the minus strand of NZ_BAABMO010000004.1, from coordinate 146,230 downwards.
GAAAAATAACTCATTTTCTGCACCACAACGTTTATTAGAAGGTCTTTATTTACCCCATGTTCACCATTTTATTGAGTTAGATATACCACAAATAGTGACTCAATTAGATTGGAAACAACAGCAGCGGTTTGTTGTGAATATCTATTTCAGTCAGCAACTTCCTTTAACTCAAGAAGAGTGTAATCAGAGCTTTTTTTTAAACTGTGCTCCAGCGATTGATAGTGAAGCAAAACATACACTTTTAATTGATTTTAAAAAGAATAAATCAAGTTATTTACTCCCTATTCCAACCCATCACTATTTGGCCGATCTTGATAAAATTGAGTTATCACTAGAGCCTCATGAGCTAGCGCGTGGCATATACTGTCATTTTTATCCTACGACAGAATTAACCGCCGCCTCTCGTTTAATGCCCCAATTTCATAAAGCCATTTTCTATTCATTAACAATGGAGAAAAATATTACTGGGCATACACTTTATTATTTGAATTTCTTTGATAATAAAGGTGATCCTATGGTCACACCGCCTAGTTTACATTTTGCATGTGTTTATATTGGCTTTGAACAATATAAAAGAAATGAGTTAGGTCTATTAAATAAACACAGCGAAAAAATGCCTGATGCAGTAAAAACAGGAAATATCACATTATTATCATCTTGTTATCCACCTATTGTAAATAATCACCATTTTTGGAAATTGTTATCTCATTACAGTGCTAATGGTTCAATGTTAATGTCATTAGATACTATTAAACATATGATTTCTGATTATATTCTTTACCGAGATACTGATAGGCAGATCACTCGAAAATGTGAGCGATTATTAAATGGACTCGTTGAACTAAAAACACATTTATATGACTATATTTTAAAAGGTAAACCCTATCGTTGTTTATCTTTATCGCTATTCATTGACGAAACACAATATGAAAATAGAGGTGAAGCTTTTGTCTTTACTACACATCTTTACCATTTTTTCCCGTTCTGTTTATCTGAAAATATGTTATTGGAAATGTCAGTTACACTCAACGATCAGAAAAACACCACTTGGTATTTATCTCCCTCACCACTAAGGGGCTATAAATCAATGATTTAATAATTAGTAGTATTAACTATGGCACATAATAAAAGTGTTTATAAAGTTGATAATATCATATGAAGAAATATCAAAAAGGAGTTATAAATAATGGCTAATTCAATATATTTAAAGATAATAGGGAAATCTCAAGGTGATATATCCAAAGGGTGCTCTACTTTAGGATCTATAGGCAATAAATATCAGCACGGACATGAAGATCAGATATTTGTGTATTCATTTGATTATGATTTAACTCGAGCACAAAATTTAAATCATTCTCCTGTGGTAATTTCAAAACCTATAGATAAATCTTCACCCTTACTTGGGGTTGCAATAACAAATAATGAATTATTAGAGTGCGAGCTAGAATTCTATAGAACAAGTTCAAACGGCAATCAAGAAAAGTTTTATACCATTAAGCTAACAAAAGCCAGCATTACCAATATATCAGCACATTACCCTAATTCACTGACGCATGCAGATGCCCAGCCTTATGAAGATATTACTATTCGATATGAAAGTATCTCTTGGAACCATATTTGTGCAGGAACATCAGGTTATAGTATCAGCAAAAATATTTAATTTTACCGACGATGAGCGATATCATTTTTAATTTTTTATCTATAAAAAAGCCCTTTAATATAAAGGGCTTAAAGAGTTTGCTTTATTTTAAATTACCAAATGGGCATTTCATCTTGTAAGAAAGGATTATATTGACGCTCATGACCTAAATTAGACATAGGGCCATGGCCGGGGATAAATAGATAATCATCACCTAGTGGTAATACTTTATTTTTGATAGAGGCAATCAGATCGGCATGATTACCACGAGGGAAATCAGTACGACCAATACTTTCACGAAATAATACATCTCCCATCGAGATAAGTTTATTTTGGTGATTAACAAAAATAATATGGCCAGGTGTATGGCCCGGACAATGTAAAACCGACAAAGTAATGGTTTTACCAATAGTGACAGTATCCCCTTCATTTAACCATTGATCAGGCGTAAAAGATTTTCCACTGGGAAAGTTAAACATACGACACTGTTGTTCTAAATCTTCAATAAGGAAGTTATCATCTTTATGTGGCCCATAAACAGGCACATGAAAATGCTCAACAATTTGAGCTGTTCCTGCTACGTGATCAAAGTGACCATGAGTTAATAGCACTTTAGTCAACTTTAATTGACGTTGTTCAATTTCTGCAATTAATGTTTCGACATCACCACCGGGATCAACAATGGCCGCTTCTTTGGTATCATCACACCAGATAAGGGTGCAATTTTGCATATAATTTGTCACAGGTATAATGTGATACATCATAGCTTACTCCGCGCTTTCTTAATCTATATCTATTTATTTATTACATAGATTACCATGAGCGCACGGGTCCTGTATCGATATGAACAAAATTACTTCGTGGATAATAACCCACTCCTCCCGCTTTCATTCTTAGTGCTACTTGGCGTACTTTAGATAAATCTGTACCTACTAAACGGAAATCCATTGCTTGAGCACGGGTATGATAGCTTTTTTTTCGCAACACCGCTGGTGTGTTGACGTAGATGATTATTAGTCGCGAGTGAACGATAACCCGAAATAAGTTCAACGGCTTTATTGTTGTTTAACATCACCTGTAACAGATAGATTTGATCAAACAAGGCTGGATCGATAGTTTTAACTTTATTTTGACGGTGATCTCTAAAAAGATGATTTAGTCTAGCAAGCTCTTGTTTATTATAACGTTTACCATCAAAAAACTCGGCTTTAATAGTTTCACCAGTATTTAAATTATTAAAGCGAAGAATTTTCGGTCGGGGAGTTGCTAATGATGCAAATGCATGTGAGGGAAGTAAACCTAAACCAACAGCAGCCATACCAAGGCCTAACCACTTACGACGATGTGAATCAACAATATCCATGATAGCTACACTCAAAATAATGATAGAAGGAAGAACAGACCTTTATTATGACAATATTTTTCTTGAATTGTTGCTTATTGTTTGTATAGATTTGTAAACATATCATTGATATTATTTTATAAAAGTTTATGTTTTATTATTAATAATAGCCGTGTTAGCAATTAACATTTTATTAATATTAATGTTATTTCTAAAAATAGATTAAAAATAATAGCTATTTTTTAAAATTTATTAATAAAACTGAATGAAATTATTTTATCTCACTGATTTTTATAAAAAATAAAGAGCAAGCATAATGCTTACTCTTTATTGTTGTTAGCCATCTATTCTATTACAAATATTTCTTAATATTCTCTAAAAAAGAGGTTGCATTATTAATGCTTTGGTCATAATTATAAATATCTGCTCGATATTGAGGGGCATTTTCTTCTGCTACCCAAGCTGTTTGATAATATAAATAGACAGGGATACGTTCTGGAATTGGTGCATATTGTGTTGAACCTCGTTTTAAGGCTGCATCAATTCTATCTTGTTTCCATCCTGCATCACCTAATAATATCGTCGCTAATTGCGCCGCTTTATTCACACGAATACAACCTGAACTAATTGCTCGCATATTTTTAGTAAATAAATTGTGGTTTGGTGTGTCATGCAGATAAATTGCTTCAGAGTTTGGCATATTAAATTTATATCGGCCTAGGGAGTTAGTTGGCCCAGGGGCTTGCCAAATGCGATATGGAAAATTAGCCGCAGAGATGTTTTCCCAATCTATATCGTAAGGATTAATTGGATAGGCGTCATTCCCCCACCCTGAATAAATCGTATAACCTTTACGGCTAAAATAACTAGGATCAGCCTTTCCTTTTGGAACTATATCTTTACGCGTCATACTCGTAGGTACATTCCAAGGCGGATTAACCACAACATTATTAAGCGCACTACTCATAATGGGGGTTTTTCTATCTGGTCGACCAACAATCACTTTTGAATCTAAAATCAGTTGATTATTAGCATAAAAATAGAGGGAGTAATCAGGAATATTGACCCAAATTCCAGTGTCACCAATAGGTGGGGTTAAGCGTAACCGCTGTATATTTAATGCCATAATTCCAGCACGCTGTATTGGTGTCATATTTAACCAATTACGCGTCTGTCTACCAATAATACCGTCAGTTTCCAATCCATGAGCCGCTTGAAATGATTTTACAGCAGCAATTAAAGGCTCATCATAAATCGTTGTTGCTACTTCTTGCTCATTTTCAGCCAATTGAGGCAGTAAATTTAAGTTACGCAATATTTGTCTTAATGCAATAACTTCTTCTGCCGATTGGTTTGGCTTTAATGAATTTTTCCCTTCCATGACGGGCCAAATAACCTCTTGATGAAGCTGTTTGCGCACTTCCTCTTTCATTAATGGATAGTAAGGGTGTGAGGGTGCAAAGGAGACGACAAAGCGCCCTAAGCTATTTTGTTGTAGATTGAGTTGGAAATGCTCGACAGCTTGCACAGTCGGTGCCGGTAATGCTTGTATCGCAGCGCGATATAACAGTGTTGTTCCTGATTGATTAATCTGTTCAACAAAGCTGATATAACCTAAAAAAGCGTCAGATAAAATAATATCTCGTGCTTCTGGCGTTAATTGTGCTGTTTCTAATAGCGTTAACCAACGTCCAAATTGTGGTTGAATTCCAGTTAAGGCAACCTCTGCCAGTTGCTACTCTAGTTGTTTTGTAATTTGTTCATCTTGCCAAATCAGTGCTAAATCATTGCTTTGATAAACATCCACGAGTTGCTTAAAGTAAAGTGGTTTATATTCGCTTGGTAACCAAGATTGTAGTTTAGTGCTAACTTCCTGCTTACTCACTGATGGTGAATTTAATGTATCTTGTGTTGCCACATCTTCTGTGAATGCGGGTACTAATGCAGGTGTTTCTGATGTGAATAGCAGTGGCGTTTCACTTTCTGAGGCAATAACATTATGCCCTGAGAGAAGTGTACCTATTACGACCGAATACGTTATTGCTCTTTTAATTGCTTGTTGCGCCATAGTCCTCAGTGCCTCATCCCTTGTTATTATTTTGCTATCGTAAAATATTAGATGAGTTAGACAAAGAGTTTTATAGGAATAAACTAATATTTGTAAAGTTTTATAAAATCTTTTCAACAATAGGCACTTAAATCATCATAAAAAGATGTTTAATACACTTTTTATATTAAATAAGAGTATAAATACTAAATACTCACAATGCCGTGCACAATAAATATTCAAATAGAAAGTATAAAGTATATAGATTTAATCTATCATATGGTTCTATTTTGTTTTATAAAGAAACCCAAAATAAAAAAGGCGTAGTTTCCTACGCCTAACAAATAAAGGTCAACAGCACAGAGACAGATTAGTACTCTGAATTGATAACCACTTCTTCACCAAATTGTCCCGCTTTAGGTAACGGCTGGTAAGAAGAGTTAGCAGCACGTAAGATACGGATCCCGCGGATATTTAGCTCATCTGCTGCTGCGATATCAGCATCTGCATCACCGTAGTAAATTTTCAGTTTGTGATCGCGCATCCAGCTTACTTTGTTATTTGCGCCAGGTTGGTCACCGGCAAAAATAACAGGTTGCATTTTATCTGCAGGAATATTTAAACCTTCTTGAACATATTTAGTCACAGTCTCTGTTTTAGTCTGTGTACGACCGGTAATGAAATAAACAGTATCACCACGTTTTAAGTGCATCTGAACAAGATCGATACCGACTTGTTTAGGCATACTGAATTTATCCCATTCGTTGTTCATTTTTTCCCAGAATTCTGGGTTTTTCAGATAACTGAAATCGTTAGGAGAATATTCCAGTTTACCACGATAAAAGCCTGGGCTTGAGAACAGAACGGTGTCATCAATATCAAAACCTACCGCCATTGGTGCTTGGCCTTCTAAGCTTTTTTCAATTTCTGCAACAGAAACCCATTTAATTGGTTGCTGATGTGCAAGTTCAGTAACAGTAACCCCTGGGCTAACAACTTCTGGCATATGAACTTTTGCCATTGCTGCGCCATTTAAACTTAACGCCAACGCAATTGCACTAAGAGTAAGTGTGACTTTACGCATTCTCTTTCCTTTAATTTTTATATTAATCACAGAAGGTGATAATAATAAACATCATAATTACATTTAAATGAGATATAGCGCACGTTATTTTATTTAGGCTGGTACTCTTTTGTTAGTTTACTTTCATTTTTTGATCTATCTAACACTTTGAAAAAAGAAAGCACTATCTACGAAAGCAGATAGTGCCGTTGTTATCTAAGTCGTTCCCAAATGAATACATCAATGACTCTGTTATTTTTGAAACATTTTTTGGTAAAAAATAAACATTTTAAAATTAACCAAGAAAAACCCATTACCTACCATAGGTTATGGGTTTATCTACAGATAGAGGTTCGAAATTGTTTTAATAATTTATAAGTAATATACAATTAATTTAAATTTGGATTAGAAAACAGGAAAGCTAACATGGACACAAAGCGCGTGGGATATACTGTTGTTGATCTATCCCAATGGGGACGAAAAGAACACTTTGAAGCATTTCAGTCTTTTGCTCAATGCACCTTTAGCCAGACCGTTCAACTGGATATTACTTCATTATTAAAAACCGTAAAGCAAAATGGGTACAAATTCTATCCGACATTTATATACATCATTAGCCGATTGGTAAATAAACATGCAGAATTCCGCATGGCAATGAAAGACGGGGAATTGGTGATATGGGATAGTGTTAACCCTGGGTACACTATATTTCATGAACAGACCGAAACATTTTCATCTTTATGGAGTTACTACCACAAAGATATCAATCAATTTTTGAAAACTTATTCAGAAGATATAGCGCAATACGGTGACAATCTAGCCTATTTTCCAAAAGAATTTATCGAAAATATGTTTTTTGTGTCAGCAAATCCTTGGGTAAGTTTCACCAGTTTTAACTTGAATGTGGCGAATATAAACAATTTCTTTGCCCCTGTATTTACAATAGGTAAATATTATACGCAGGGAGATAAGGTTCTGATGCCACTAGCAATTCAAGTGCATCATGCCGTATGTGATGGCTTCCATGTAGGCAGATTACTCAATGAAATACAGCAATACTGCGATGAGGGATGTAAATAATCAATGGGACTTAAAGCACATGTTTTTGTTCCACTCAAACCTGTCGCTATCCTCTGTTTCCACTTTTATTGATTATTTTAACATCGATATAAATTGATGAGGGGCATTTAGTACTTCCCTTTTTATTGAGGGGTCACGCTATAAAATTTGTACACTGATTTGTACTAATAACGGTGATAAAAATACTAAATGCCATTAACACTCATGAATAACCAAAATATAAAATAATAAAAACAATAAGTTATATTATAAGGTTATTCACTTACTCATCATGATCCTTCATCAACTATCTGCAACATTTTCGGATAAAATGTTATCTTTTTCACTTTGTTGCCCAAAGCCTTTTAATCCGACCACATGAACATGCTCGCTTCCATTAAAGACTTTACGCACTAATTTATAAGTTGTGCCTTTTTCTGGGCTAATATTTTCTGGTGCAGCAATGATAAGTTGCATATCAAGTCGTTCACACAGTTCAAATAGGGTTGCGATAGATTTCGCATCTAAACGAGCGGCTTCATCAAGGAAGAGCAAACGACAAGGCGAAATATCTTTCCCTCTTAAGCGTCGTGATTCTTCTTCCCAACTTTGAACCACCATCACTAAGATAGACATACCTGTACCAATGGCTTCACCCGTTGATAGCGCACCACTTTCTGCTTTTAACCAACCTTCTGGCCCACGATTAACTTCAACTTCCATCTCAAGATAGTTACGGTAATCAAGTAGCTCTTCACCCACCGTTTGTGGCATACGCTGACCAAAATCAGCCTGTGGATTTAAGCGTTGATACAGTTTTGCCATCGCTTCAGAGAAGGTTAGGTTTTGGTTTTTAAACAGATCTTGATATTGGCTATCTTCTTCTTCCGATAATACATCCAGTAAGATTTGATGGCTTTCACGAATATTAACGTTTAACCGTACACCACGAACCTGACCAAAGGAAACCGCTTGTAAGCCCTGATTTAGCATGCGAATACGATTTTGTTCACGTTGGATAGTTTTACGAATAATATTTGCCACACTGCGAGAGCTGATCGCCAGTTTTTGTTCACGACTGGTTAGCTCTTCGGTTAAGCGTGCTAATTCAATTTCCATCTGTTCGATAGCATCAACCGGATCATCGGTTTTGATAATATCTTGTCGAATACGTTCTCTTAAATGCTGGTAAACCGCAATAAAGAATTGGACTTTGCGATCAGGGTATTTTGCATCTTCAGAGCGACGTAATGCATCCCGTAAATATTCATTATCCGCCACAGCCTGACGTAACGCACCTAGCGCCTTATCCGACATTGAACGTAACTCATCCGCTGAAAGATAGGCAAAGTCACGACGATGTAAACGGCGCTCCATACCATTTTCTTTCACTAAGCGCATAACAGCACACCAACTGGCTTTAGCGCTGACGACGTGTTCACGCATTTGGCCATAATCACGTTCTAATTTGCGAATTTTCTTCGCCATATTTTCACGTTCAGCTTCACTAAGCGCAATATCACGCTCAAGTTGGCTAATACGCGTACGGTTAGCACTCACCGCAGCATAACGTTGATCACGTAACTCTTTGGCTCGCGCTTCTGCACCCGCATCAATTTGCAAGCCAGTCTCTTTCATCTCTTGCTCAAGCCCTCTTAATAGTTCTGATTTGGTATCAAAAGAACTTTTTAGTGAGGCTAGTACTTGATTAAACTGATCACATTGTGCCTGCTGTTGACGATATAACTCTCTCGCTGTCGCTCGCTCTGTTTCAGCCATTTCTAAACGACGACGTAATTTTTCATTAAGATCGTTATTTTCACTGACAATTTCAACCGAATCGCTATAACTAAAATGTGGACGACGCTGAACCACTTCCACCAGCAAAAATGCTTGTTGTTGATAACGTTGCTGCTCTTCTTTTGCGTATTGATAATCTTGTGTTAATTGATCATGCTCTTGTGGGTCGCTTTGTAAAATCGAGGCTATAGGCTCTAACGCAGTTAATGCTTTCTCATGACGCTGTAAATAACGCATCGACTCTTCTGCGTTATAAAGCTCTTCACGTAGCTCTTCAACACGATCAATTAATGTTTCGTCCAATAATAAATTGACTTGAGGAATGAGTTTATTTAATAAATTGAGCGACTCTTTGGCTTGCGCATAATGCTGACGTTGTTGCTGAGTGCCCTCTTCATATTGTGATAACTCGCGCTCTAATTCATTACGACGTTGATTTAATTGGCGAATATCTTCTTCAGGATCGGCATCAAATGCCACTGAAATATGTTGCCCAACAAATTGGCTAAATGCATGGTGTGCACGTTGAATTTTCTGCACATCAAAGGCCTGTGTGGCATACAGCTCTGACAGCTCATCTCGTTGACGGGATAATATTTCTAGCTGGTTTTCTCGTGCTGCACGGCCAAATAATGGAATTTCTGGATAACGTGAATAGCGCCACTGCCTATCAGAACTTTTAATAAGTACCGCTTTTTCCATCTCTTGGGCATTAAATACGCTATCATCAAAGGATTGCGGATCACCTTCAATAAAATAGAGATCTTCCGGGCAATCTTCTAAAGAAGCTAACTGCTCTTCGATCGCACCGAGATCTTGTACCACAATCGCATGGCGCGCAGGTCCATATAATGCTGAGAAATAAGGTGCATCATCTAAGGTGATATCATCGTAAATCTCCGATAATAAAACCCCGTTAAAGCGTTCTGCTAAAGTAATTAATCGGCCATCTTCAGCCCCACTAGGCTGACTTAATCGTTCAATTTGAGCTTCAATTTGCTGTTTGCGAGCAGCGGTTTCATCACGCAAAACCGTGGCTTCACGCTCTTTCTCAAGTAACTGTTGCATATATTCAGTAACTTGATTGCTTGTTTCAAAAGATTGATGCGTTTGTTCACACAGTTGCGTTAAAGCATCTTGTGCAGCAAACCAAACTGGCGCTTGTTTTCTTAATTTTTCAATTTGTTGCTTTAGTTGATCAAGCTCTTGGCGCATTTGCATACGCTGTTCGCCTGAATCACTAACATAATCGCTCAGCTCTTCAATCTTTGCTTCTAGCTCTTCTTGTAGAGTAAATAGATCATCAGGCTCAACATTTTTGCCATACTGTTTATTAAACTCTGCAAGCTGACGTTCAGCATTATTTCTTTGCTGTAAACGTTGCTCTAATTCAGCTAATTGCATCCGAATAGGGTGAACACGATCGGCTTGATGGCGATGTGATGACCATTCACGTAATGCGCTTTTAGCCGCACTCCACGCATTTTGACGCTCAACTTCCCCAACAATCGAGGTGATCAATTTATAGGCTTGATCAAATTGCGTTTTGGCCGCATCAGAAACACCGAGTTTCTGCTCCATAGAAAGTAATGAATGCGTGATGGATTGAATTTTTGCTTGAATACGTTCAGCCCATAGCTCTGCATTGGTTTCATCTAACTCATCAATGCCACATTGTGCTTTCGCACGCTCTAATGCTTGTACCGCCTGACGATATTGAATAGCTCGGGTTTGTTGAACATCTAACGCTTGTTGATAATCTGCCAATTGACTTTTCAGTTCATCAACTTCTTCTTCCGCAGATCCAACTCGCGCTTCCAACTCTTCTTTTTTTGATGTTGCTTCTTCAACAACTTCACTTTGCTCTTCTAAACGGAATGTGATTTCTTCAACATCCGCAACATAGCGATCGATTTTTTCTTGTTGGCGTACCGCATTTTGTACGAGATTAAGTCTATCACTGGCGGCTTGATAATCTGTTTCCAAATCAGCCGATAACGCTTGTTGCTCTTCTAACTCTTTGCCCATTTCAATAAAGCGATAAGCTTCATTGTTAATCGCTTTACGCTGATCCCACAACTCTTTACGTAAAGATAGAGCCTGATCAAGGTGTACTCGTCTTTCATTAGCATGACGCATATAGTCCGCTGCAACATAAGAGGTCGCTTCGGTAACTAAATGTTTAAACAGATCACGATCGGATTGAGTGACCCGAATAGCTTCTAAGGTCATGCGGTTTTCACGTAATGCCCCTTCCATATCTTGGAAGGCTTTTCTTACTCCGCTATTTTCAGGTAATAAATAGTCGCGTAAAGAGCGAGTGATGGCACTTGAAATACCACCATATAATGAAGCTTCAATAAGACGATAGAATTTTGCCCGATCGCTTGCTGAGCGTAAACGTTTCGGAATAACCCCTAAATCAAAGAGTACAGAGTGGAAATCAGTAATCGAGTTAAATTGTCTAAAAACAACGCCTTCTATCGCTTCTACTTTTTCTTTTAATTCATTAAGTGGTAGAACACGTGCTTGGCGTCCATCGACAGCTTGCGTCAAAATTTCTGTTGGATTTTCAGCAATAGGTAGCCCTTGGATCATAAAAGGTTTGATATCAACCTTTTTATCTCGTCCGGCAACTTGTTGTAAGCGTACACCAACGACAGCTCGTAAATGGCGGGAATTAATCACATCTAAAACAGCGTAACAAACTCCCGGGCGTAATTTCCCATATAATCCTTTATCACGAGAGCCACTGGTTGAACCGGCTTCAGTGGTATTTCTAAAATGAAGTAAAGTCAGATCGGGGATCATCGCGGTAATAAAAGCCGCCATGGTGGTGGATTTACCCGCTCCGTTACCACCGGATAAAGTCGTGACTAATTCATCTAAATCAAAAGTACGAGCAAAAAACCCATTCCAGTTGATCAATGTTAATGAGCGAAATTTTCCTCGTTCAATCATTTATTTTCTTCCTCTGCATCATCATCTTCACTGGACTCTAATTGCTCATCTTCCTGTTCATCGTCATCACTTGGCTCGCTATCTTGCTCTAGTGGCATAGCTTCACCATCGCGGATCATACGCATTTGCGCTTCAAGAGGAGAGTCACCACTACGCACATCAGCACCAAAGCGGAACACCGATTCAGTAATTGAAAAACGTTGCGTATCATTGGGTAAAAACGAAATCATCCCTAAACGACGTAGTCGGTTAAGTGACGTTCTCATTTTCTCTTGCAGTTTTTGTAGGTCTAAATCCGATCCTGTTGAGCGTTGATTAACTAAGCGTAACAATTTGCTTTCATCGGCCAGTGTGCGTAATTCATCAAATAATTCTTGTACAGTGAAGATCCCCTGATTAGCTAATCGCTCAGGGCTAAGGTAGAGATAACAAAGAATTTTGCCGACCAACATATCCATTTCAGAAAGCACTGAACGAGGAATAAGCGTCGTTGAACGGGGGCGTAAGTAAAAAAAGCCTTCAGGTGCCCGAATTAATTCGACATTATAACGCGCATAAAAATCTGTTAACTCATCTTGAAAGTCCATCAAAAAAGCATGGTTATCTAGTGAGTCTATACCAATATGTCGACCTGCACGTAGCTGACTATCCAGTTCAGGGAAAAGTGAATTCGCTAATGCCTGTGCTAATTTAGCTGGTATAAATTGTTCAGTATGTATCGATGACATGCGCTTGTACCTTAGCTCCATATTCGTTAATTTCTGCCCATTTTGCTGGCAATCCTGCAAGTTCAGCTTGCGCGACACCTAATCGTACCGCTTGATCAATGACAATCCGTGCCACATCAAAATGCTTCTGTTGTGGATAACGATTAAGATACTCAACTAATACTGAACTGAGATCTAACGCTCGTTGTTCTAATTTATAAGCAGCCAGCTCTTGTTCAACCCATTGAGCAATTTGTTCATTTACTTCACTGAACATCTGATATTCCAGCTCTTCAGGCAATTCCCCGGTCACTTCTTCATCTCGCAACACAAGCTCTTCATCACGCATATCAAATAGCCTATCCGCATTAGCATAAGTTAATGCCCATGGGCTGTCGAAATAGTTTTGTACGGATTGGCGTAGGCGACGTGAAAAAATACGGTTTTTATCCATATCTATCGCCGTGCGAATAAATTTATGCACATGCCTATCGTAACCTATCCATAAATCGATAGATTGCTGTCCCCAACTAATAATACGGTCAAGTTTACTTTGTAACTCAAAGACTAAAGTATCTATTTGGTCGACATGGCCTGAACTCATATTCGCTTCTTGAATACGTAATAGATTTGCTTGTAATTTGTCCCCTGCCGCTTCCAGTGTGTCTTGTAACTCTCTTAATGTCCCAGAGGTTTCAGATAGTAATTGTTCACAGTTTGAAATGGCAGCTTGCCAATCTTGGTTTAATAGTGCAGCAATATCTTCTTTAACGATATTTTGCTGTTCATCCATAATGCGTTGAGATAAATCGATGCTATCGAATATCTCAGCCACCGAATATTTTAACGGTGCAAAAACATTACGATGCCAATGGTATGCATCACCACCTTCTTCTGCGGCACTTGCCGCTGAATCTAACTCACTTGCCACAATTGACAGCTGCATTGACAAGCGTAGTGATGAAAACTCACGTTGACGAATGTAGTAATCACTGATGCCAATACCTAATGGCGTTAAACGATATATCGCATTACCTTCTACCAGTTCACTGGTAAAACGGTTAAAAAGCCGCTGCTTGACCATATCATTAATGGCATTATTAGCACGAACTTGTATTGATTCTGCGGGTTGATCAAAGCCTTTACACACCTCTCGAAAGGCATCAATCAACTCCCCTTCACTCATCTCGCCATCAAGACGTTCGCTGTTTAATACAGCAACTGCCATCAAAAAAGCTAATCTTTCCGGTGGCAGTGAAATAGAGAAATCATTTTTTCTCGCCCAAGACACTAACTCAGGAACGGTCTGGGTAAAATCACTCATAGTACATCCTTAATTTACACACTTTTGTGCCATGACATGAATGTAACGCCCCAGACTGATATAGGGCTCTTGCCGACAATAGCGTTGCTCTAAGGCAAGCAACGCTGGAAAATCTTTATTTTGCAACTGACGACTTTGCAAATAGTCATGAAAAACACGCACTCCCGTTTTTCCTAAAATCGTCATTGAAAATGACGCTAACCATTGATAAACATCCTCAGGTTGTAGCGGATTTTGTGGGGATAATGAGCGTTTTCTTCTGCGTGGTATTTCCGGATTTGCCAAATGGAAATTTCCCAAAATAGCATTTCTCATGACAATACCATTCGCATTGTAAAACATTAACGATAGGATACCATTAGGAAGTAGCATATCGGTAAGGACATTTATGGCGTTTTTCTGATCTGTGATCCACTCTAATACGGCATGGAATAGAATTAAGTCAACACCATCATCTAGATGCTGGTTTATCTCTTGTGCTGCACAACAAATAAACGTCATTTGATTGACAACACCTTCATCAATAGCCGCTTTTTGTGCGCGGTTAAGCATCTCTTGTGATAGATCACATAAAATTATCTGGTGCCCTAATTTTGCCAGTTGTCTGGAAAAATAACCTTCACCACCCCCGCATCTAAAATACGCAACGGACGATCAGGGAGTTGAGTTAATAATTGTTGTAAATCATCCCAAATCACCGCTTGGCGGATTTTTCCTTTTGTTGTGCCATAGATATTGCGAGAGAATTTATCAGCAATATCGTCAAAATTACGGTCTGACATTAAAACGCCTCATGATAACAACTTGTTACTTGCGCTCTTTGCATTCTGATAAATTCAAAAATATGAGACACTGTACTGAAGGTAAACAAAGACAACAATTTTACCAGTGTTCGATGATACTGGCTGTTTTCAATCACAAAATAAGCCATGAATCAGATTATTCGCAAAGCGCAGTATAAATATAACGCTTATTAATGAAAAAATTAACGCTCAAACGTTTATCGTTTTACAATTTCTAAATTAGTGAGTATTTCTGTTCGTTAGCATTTAGTAAAAACTATACTTATACGCTATTTTGACACAATGCTTTATCAATCCCCTAGTTTTCACTAGATTTTTACTCTCAGTTGCTGACATTTCACTCAGCTTAGGAAGATTTATGCTGTTTTTGCTCAAAAAATATCTTGGTAGCCTAATCATGCCACTACCGCTGTTATTAATAATTGCTTTTTTTGCGCTTATTTTACTGTGGTTTACTCGTTGGCAAAAAACAGGAAAAAGCGTACTCACTATCGTGATTGTGTTACTTACGCTGTTAGGCATGCAACCTGTCGCAGATACTCTATTGATGCCGAGTGAAAAAGCGTATCAAGCACGTTATGAATTACGCGAAAACTCACCACAAGATGTTAACTACATTGTCGTTTTAGGGGGCGGTTTTACTTATAACCCTGAATGGGCACCTAGTGCTAACCTGCTAAATAATAGCTTATTTCGTGTTGCTGAAGGCGTAAGGCTTTATTATCGTTATCCTAATGCCAGCTTAATTTTTACCGGTGGTGCCGGCGTCAATAAAATAAGTAGCGCCGAAGTGGCTGCACAAGTTGCACAATCATTAGGTGTTCCAGCAGAAAAAACGATCGCCCTTTCTCAACCTAAAGATACCGAAGAAGAAGCGTATGAAGTGGATAAACTTATCGGTAAACAACCTTTTTTATTGGTGACCTCAGCAAACCATTTAGCGCGAGCAGAACGTTTCTTTTTAGCTAGAGGTATGCACCCTATTGTTGCACCTGCTAATCAGCTAGCCATTACTACCCCTCTGCATCCTTGGGAAAAATATACCCCTTCCGCGTATTATTTTCAGCATAGTGAGCGAGCATGGTATGAATTTATCGGCTCGATTTGGCAAACCATAAAACCTAGCGAACCATCTAGTGTAGAGGAGGTTGTTGAGAATAAAAATGAAGCTGACAATGGCATAAAATAGTGCATAAAGAATGAGATCATTAGGTAAAAAGTAATCAATCCTCTTTTTTATCGATGGAAGAAAACAACAACGGCACTGAATACCAGTGCCGTTAAACATTAATTTGCAATATATTGCAAATATTAGAACTCTTGGTTTAGTGCCCGAAAAGCGGCTCTCGCGGCAATTAAGTCATCTTGAGTATCAACCCCGACACCCGGTACTTCAAGCGCTTTTGCTACATGGATTTTCTCGCCATACCACAATACACGCAGCTGCTCTAACATTTCGATAGACTCCAATGGGCTTGGCTCCCAAGTAATATAACGACGAATAAAGCCTGCACGATAAGCGTAAATACCGATATGACGTAAGTAATGCTCGCCTATTTCATCATGAGAGAGATTAAAACGATCTCTTTCCCAAGGAATAGTGGCTCGAGAAAAGTACAGTGCAAAACCTTTCGCATCCATAACCACTTTTACAGCGTTAGGATTAAAGGCTTCTTTTGAGTCGACGATAGGCACAGCAAGAGTTGCCATACCTGCACCACAATTAGCTAAATTTTCTGCCACTTGCGTAATAATTGCGGGTGGAATAAGTGGTTCATCGCCTTGTACATTAACGATTATCTCATCATCTGCGAATTGATATTTTTCGATAACCTCAGCTAAACGCTCTGTACCTGAGTGGTGGTCTTCACGGGTCATACACGCTTCTCCACCCGCTTGTTCAACAGCACGAACCACATCTAAGTTATCAGTTGCAACAATGACACGTTTAGCACCTGAACGCTTTGCTTGTTCCATAACACGAACAATCATCGGTTTGCCATGAATATCAGCAAGTGGCTTACCGGGTAACCGAGTCGACGCATATCGACCTGGGATAATGACCGTAAACATTAGGTTATTTTTCCTCTTCTAATGACAACTCTCTGGCTTCATTCTCTAGTAGAACCGGAATATTGTCACGAACAGGATAAGCGAGATGATCAATTTTGCAGATAAGCTCTGAATTTTCTTTATCAAAGATAAGTTTGCCATGGCAAACTGGGCAAGCAATAATTTCGAGTAAGCGGTGATCCATTTTGTCCCTCACAAGGGTTAATCATGTTATAGGATAAAAGGATATCATAAGGAAGGATCAGCGTTAATACTCTACACCGCGGGTTTGGTAATTATTCGCTAAATATTTTCTCTATTAATAAATTTACTATTTTCTTTTTCACTATAAGCAACAAAAAAGCCACAATAATGTGGCCTTTTATCGTTTTGTCTGCAACATCATTAATAAAGAATTACATTCCGCTTTTATTGATAATAATTTAACCTTTTTATTATCTTTATTGCATTCTAATTAACGTGGCAACCATTTTATATTACCTTGAGCAATCAGTGATAACGTCTTATTTTATCCTTTTTGCATCAACGTAATGATAGATTTTAATTAAATCAATAGGTTAAAACATGGTCTTGCCCATTTATTATAGGTGTCGACTATTTAGAACCCGATAACATCAGCGGCTTCTAGACCTGCTGCTGTTTTGATAACAGAAAACTCAACGTCTTGGCCTTCGGTTAGTGCTTTATTTTTTGTATTGGCAATCGCTTTTTTATTGACGTAAATATCTTGTTCAAGATCTTTTGCAACAATAAGACCATATCCTTTATTATTGTCAAACCATTTTACGCGACCCATTCTTAATTGTAATGTCATGATAGATAAACTCCTTTTGTTCTTTGTATAGTTTTTATCTTCTATACACATGCATTCTACTTTTTATTAAGTCTTCTTATATAAAACCCCATTAAATTCTGAACACATTAATTTAAGTAGTGCATTTTATTATTCAATATAAATGTTCAAAATCGTGATAGCTAAATTAGATAACTATTTATTGAACAGACACTAAACTACAAAATATTCATGACAAATATATGACATATTCTATATTGTAGCCTGTACCTATCAATAAACTTGCTTGATATAAATGATAAAGTAATTTCTATTCGAAAGCATTTTAACTATCAAGCACGAATAATATCCACAGCATAACAATATTAACTCTACAATAAAGATCTAAAAACTCTCCACACAAGGCTTTTGAGTAGATAGGGTATTAGCGAGTTAAATTGAACTACGACAAAAGCGGTATGCGATTAGTGGGTAGGTAATCTTTATGTAACGCTATCCTGATTTCCATTATAAATATCATTGTTTCAGATCATATACAAGTTTTTTTCGCGTTGTCACTAATTGGCTGACTTGATTTAGCACAGATAGATCTTCCAATACCGCACTGACAGGCAAATACCACCAGTTGTTTTGCGCAAAATGCTGGCATTTAACTGCATCTTTTTCTGTCATAATCAGAGGCTCTTGGTGAGGCGTCAGTATTTGTAACTCTTGTAGGGTATATTCACTATGATCATTAAAGGCTTTAGTCGCAATTAACTTAACCCCTTTATCTTGCAAGGAATTAAAGAAACGAGGAGGATGACCAATCCCTGCCATAGCAACTGCATTACCCAACTCAGTAATAGCTTTTTTCTCACCTGTCTTTAGATTTACCGCGATTTCTCCCTCTAAACTCATCGCTATTTCATTCGCTTGACAATCACCACCATTGACAATAACCGCATCAACAGAATCAAGACGATGAGCGCGCTCTCTCATCGGCCCTGCGGGCAACCACCAGCCATTACCAAAACGCCGTTGTCCATCAATAACAACGATTTCATAATCTCGCTGTAGGGCATAATGCTGTAATCCATCATCAGTAATAATAATATCAAGATCATATTGCGCTAATAGCGCTTTGACTGCATCACTGCGAGAAGGAGCAACGGCAACAGGTACTCCAGTGCGATGATAAATTAAAACCGGTTCATCTCCTGCGACGGCCGGCTGTGTTTCTGGCGACAATAATAAAGGATATTGGTCTGATTTCCCGCCATAACCACGAGAAACAACCGCAGGTTTAAAGCCTTGTGCTTTTAATTGCTCAACAAGCCAAATCACCACTGGTGTTTTACCATTACCTCCCGCCGTTAAGTTACCTACCACAACAACAGGTACGGGGGATTTCCATGAGGATAACCAGCCTTGTTTATAGGCAAAACGCCTAAAAAGGCTGATCGCCCCATAGAGCCATGAAAAAGGCAATAAAAGAAGGTAACACCACGATTTACCAGACCAAATCCGCTCAATCATTTGCCAAATTGCATCCTGTGTAGCTGAGCATAAACGCCTTTTCGCTCAATTAAATCAAGATGAGCACCACGTTCAACAATTTCCCCATCTTCAATCACTAAAATTTCATCTGCTTTTTCAATGGTTGATAGACGGTGAGCAATCACTAATGATGTTCTATTTTTTTGCAGTTCATCAAGTGCAGCTTGAATTGCCCGCTCTGATTCAGTATCTAATGCTGAAGTTGCCTCATCTAAGATAAGAATAGGCGCATCACGCAATAGTGCCCTTGCGATGGCAATACGTTGACGCTGACCACCTGATAACAACACGCCATTTTCACCAATTTCAGTATCGAGACCATTATCTAATTTTTGGATAAAGTCCATAGCATGGGCCATTTTAGCCGCTTTCTCGATATCCTCACGGGTATATTGGTCTTCACAAGCATAAACAATATTGTTTGCTACCGTTTCATTAAACAGATGCACATTTTGTGAAACTAACGCAACCTGATTACGTAGTGATCTTAATGTGTAATCACGAATATCGTGACCATTGATCAAAATCTCCCCTTCATTAACGTCATAAAAACGAGTGAGGAGGTTTGCAATGGTAGATTTACCTGAGCCTGAACGCCCTACTAGTGCCACTGTTTTCCCTTCAGGAATAGTGAAGGACAGATTTTTCAAAGCAGGTGTATCTTTGGTGATATATTGGAAAGTGACATTACGGAACTCAATATCACCTGTTGGTTTTTTCAGCTCAAGGGTGCCGGTATCTTTCTCTTGTTCCATATCAAGGATAGCAAATAATGTTTGGCAAGCAGCCATGCCTCGTTGGAATTGAGCATTAACGTTAGTTAATGATTTTAATGGGCGCATTAAAGCGACCATTGAAGAGAAGACCACCGTAATTGTCCCTGCAGTCAGGGTATCCATAATCTCAGGAAAACTGGCTGCATATAAAACAAAGGCTAAAGCAAAAGAAGCAATAAGCTGGATAATGGGATCTGATATAGAAGATGCCACCACCATACGCATACCTTGGCGACGAATATGGTTACTGACATGATTAAAGCGCTTATTCTCAACTTCTTGACCATTAAAAATTAAGACTTCTTTATGACCTTTAAGCATTTGTTCAGCACTTGTTGTCACCTGCCCCATACTATTTTGGATACGCTTACTGATGGTTCTAAAGCGTGTTGATACCATTCTGATCACCACCGCCACAATAGGTGCGATCACAATCAAGATAAGTGATAACTGCCAGCTATAGTAGAACATCAGGCCAAATAAGCCGATGATATAAGCCCCTTCACGGACAACAGTGATCAAAGCCCCTGATGAAGATGAAGCGACCTGTTCTGAATCATAGGTAATACGTGATAATAACGTACCTGTAGATTGCTGATCAAAAAAGCTCACCGGCATTCCCATAATATGAGAAAACAGCCGACGGCGCATATTCATCACGACTTTTCCTGATACCCAAGAAAGGCAGTAACTAGAAATAAAGTTAGATATACCACGCAGAACTATCAGGCCAATAACGGCTAAAGGCATCCATTTTAATACATCATTACTTGCTTTACCGAAACCTTCATCAAGTAGAGGTTTCAATAAAGAGATCATAAATGCATCAACACCCGCATTTATGATTAATGCGCCTGCTGCAGCAAACAACCCCGCTTTAAAGATCCGAATCATCGGCCATAAGCGTCGGAATGTTTGCCACGTTGATAGGTCTATACCATTCATATATATTACCAAACTTTTAATAAATAGCGGGCTATTCTACTCGGGAAACGTCAAAACACCAAACCACTGATGATACCAACGAGGTAAAATATCTCGTCTATAGGTGTATACATCAATCTTTCCGTGTTTAAACTCGATAGAAATTTGCCCATTTATCGATGTTGTTAGCCAATCAATGGCCTCTTTTTTATAACGGTTATGTACTTTATCAGAAGGTAAACGCCAAGGGCTATAACGTGCAGCAGAAACTAGTGCATATTTTGGTGATATTGCTTGAATAAACGCCAATGTGGATGATGTTTGGCTACCATGATGAGGAACTTGTAAAATATCCGCTTTTAAATAGGCTTTTTTCCTTCTCAGTAATTGTGCTTCCCCCTCTTTTTCCAGATCGCCTGTTAATAAAATAACACTGTTACCATCCGTTAATGAAATCACACAAGAATCATTATTTTTAGGTGAACGAGATAATGTCAGCGGCCAGAGCGCGTTGAAAGTAAGGTCTTTCCATTGCCATACTCCCCCTTGTAAGCACGGTAAATGTTGGGGATTGTCAAAGCTACTACGGATAGTTAACTTGGGATAAGCACGTAATAAGTCGTCAATACCACCGGTATGATCAAGGTGATCATGGCTAATTATCATGGCAACAGGCTGTGATCGATGATGCGTTAGATAGGGAATAATGACATTTTTAGCAATAGTGCCACCACTTTTCCAGCGTATCCCTGTGTCATAGATAACCGCTTCTCCCTCTTTTTCAATAATAATAGCTAAACCATGTCCAACATCTAACATGGTTATTCGCCAATCATAACGTTTAGAGAAAGACAGTTCACAATATAAAAAAGTAGCAATAGTGATCAAAATAATCACATGATGACGCCACCAGCTCATTTTAATAACTAAAAGAGTTATAATACCGCTTAATGCAAATAACCAAGGGACAGCGCCACAGGGTTGTCAATACGCAAGAAAATAAGGCGCACAGAAAAATGCCCAATTGATAGACTGATCAACCCATGACCAAATAATAGGTTGTAGAACAGGTAAAAAGGCAGTAAATAGCCCACACATAATAAGTGGTACGGTAATAAACGAAATAATAGGCACAGCCCATAAATTAACAAGCAAGCTAAAAAGATTACCACCACCAAATAAGTAGTATTGAAAGGGTAATAAGATGATCAATAGTCCTAGTTGCAAATGAATGAGTCTAATAACAAACCAACGTTTTTGCTGGCTAAATCTTTTATTTAATGGATAGAGCCAATACCAAACAATGATGGCAAATACCGCAGAAAAGGATAACCAAAAACTAGCGGATAATATGGCGAGCGGATCAAGCAATAAAATCACTGCTGCACTCCAAATCGCCCACTGCCAAGGTAAAAAAAGCCCACTACGCCAATGGAGTAAAACCCAAATAGTTAGGCCTATTATCGCTCTTGTTGCGGGGATCCCCCATCCTGATAAAGCCGCATAAAAAACACCACAACCTAAACTAATAACCAAAGGAAATTGTGGGTTAATCCATTGCGTTGGGAAAAGATATTGTACTCCTCTCGCTATCAGCCAACCAAACAGAGCAGCAAGGCCAATATGCAGCCCTGAAATCACAATAAGGTGCGAAATACCTGTTTTCATATAAAGTATTTTATTTTTGGCAGAAATACCTCGTTTATCACCTAACACTAATGCTGTGATTTCACCACTATTTTTTGTGGCTTGCCAATAAGATGAAAGATAGTGAATAAATTGAGTATAAATAGGAAGGTGAGAATTCGTTAATGTGGCTGATAATATTTTTCCTGACAATGTTTCTCTTACTGAAACTGCATATTTTTGGCTATCAAATCCTCCCTCATTTAAATAACTATGTACTGCACGAAAGTGAATTTTAAACAGCCATGTTTGCCCGACTACGACATTTTTAGGTGGATGACGCCAATATATATTGGCATAGAGTTTAGCAGAAAAGAGATGCTGTTTAGGAATAGCAACTTTAATCATTATATTGCTATCCGGCAAGCGACGATATTCTAGAATTGCGCTTTCTATTGTGGCAATGGTGTCAGCAAGTTGAGAGGTTTTGACCATTAAAGAGGAGGCAGTACTGTTTGCATAGCACCAAAAAAAGAGTAATAGCAACAAAAAACGTAAGTATGAAAAAGGAATTAAATATAACAATATCCCTACGATAATCAGTGTATAGCTCAGAGATAAACTCAGTGTTTCACGTTGAATAAGTAAAGGTAAGCAACTTAATATAATGATAACGGCAAGATAATCTATATTAAGAGGTTTTAGCCCTAGCATTGCAATATATTTAGCATATAGATAATGCCATTTTATTAACGCTATTTTATTTCTATAAATATATTTTATCTTGGCTAATAAAATCATATTTTACATCCATATAATTAATTTTTCCTTGTAATATCATGCTGTTAAATTGTTATCTAAGATAGTTAAAATCGTATTTTTTTCGAACTCTCTTTTAATAAAAACTTTCGTTTTAAGCGCATACACTATTTTTTGCGAAGTTGTTCTAAAAAGTGATGGAATAACGGCAAATATCAAAATTAACTCAAGCCAAATAGATAAAGATCACGTAAGGTAAGCCCAATGTCTTACAACAATCGCTAATAAAGAGAATATAGAGAAGTGATAAAGAATATAGAGAATAGAGAATAGAGAATAGAGAATAGAGAATAGAGAATAGAACGTAACTTAATACCAACCGATAACCAATAAAAAACGGCACCGAAGCACCGTTTTTGAAAAAGTTTACTAACTTTATGCCTATTTGATAGGAAACTATTATTCCGTATAAATATTTACACGGTCACGTAACTCTTTACCTGGCTTAAAGTGTGGAACGTATTTACCTTCCAGCTCTACCTTATCACCAGTTTTCGGGTTACGACCCGTACGCGGCGCACGGTAGTGTAGAGAAAAACTGCCGAATCCGCGGACTTCGATACGCTCACCATCAGCCAAAGTATCAGCCATATGATCAAGCATTTCTTTTACAGCTTCTTCAACCGTCTTAGCCGAAAGATGAGATTGTAGGCCTGCAAGTCTCTCGATTAACTCAGACTTGGTCATATTACCTCCCTAGACTACCGATAAATAGGCAACGACTCTCGCTGCCTTCCGTTAATAACTTAAATTATTCGCCTTTAGCTGCTTTGAAAGCTTCAGCCATAGCGTTGTTTGAAAAACCAGCTTCTTCTTTGTTGTTTACAGAAGCGATAGCGTCTTTCTCATCTGCTTCGTCTTTAGCACGAACAGACAGGTTGATAACGCGGTTTTTACGGTCAACACCAGTGTATTTAGCTTCTACAGCATCGCCAACATTCAGAACCAGAGTTGCATCTTCAACGCGGTCACGTGAAGCTTCTGAAGCACGTAGGTAACCTTCAACGCCGTCAGCTAATTCTACAGTTGCGCCTTTAGCATCAACAGCAGTTACTTTACCAGAAACAATAGCACCTTTTTTGTGAGCAGACAGGTAATTATTGAATGGATCTTCTGATAATTGTTTAACGCCCAGAGAGATACGCTCACGCTCAGCGTCAACTTGCAGTACTACTGCAGCGATTTCGTCGCCTTTTTTGTACTCACGAACAGCTTCTTCACCTGCAACATTCCAAGAAATGTCAGATAAGTGAACCAGACCGTCAATACCACCGTCTAAGCCGATGAAGATACCGAAGTCAGTGATAGACTTGATTTTACCTTCAACACGGTCGTTTTTGTTGTGAGTTTCTGCGAATTGCTGCCATGGATTTGCTTTACACTGTTTCAGACCCAGTGAAATACGACGACGTTCTTCATCGATGTCAAGAACCATAACTTCAACAACATCACCAACGTTAACAACTTTAGATGGGTGAATGTTTTTGTTAGTCCAATCCATTTCAGAAACGTGTACCAGACCTTCAACGCCTTCTTCGATTTCTACGAAGCAACCATAGTCAGTCAGGTTAGTTACACGACCAGTCAGTTTAGTACCTTCTGGATAACGTTTAGCGATAGCTACCCATGGATCTTCGCCCAGTTGTTTCAGACCTAATGATACGCGAGTACGCTCACGGTCGAATTTCAGGACTTTAACAGTGATTTCGTCGCCAACATTGACAATTTCGCTTGGGTGTTTAACACGTTTCCAAGCCATATCAGTGATGTGCAGTAAGCCGTCAACACCGCCCAGATCAACGAATGCACCGTAGTCAGTAAGGTTCTTAACGATACCTTTAACTTCCATGCCTTCTTGCAGGTTTTCTAACAGTTGATCACGTTCTGCGCTGTTCTCAGATTCGATAACCGCACGACGAGACACAACAACGTTGTTACGTTTTTGGTCTAATTTGATGACTTTGAACTCAAGCTCTTTGTTTTCCAGATGAGTTGTATCGCGAACTGGGCGAACGTCTACCAGTGAACCCGGTAAGAACGCACGAATGCCGTTCAGTTCAACAGTGAAACCACCTTTAACTTTACCGTTGATGATACCAACAACAGTTTCGTTTTCTTCGTAAGCTTTTTCCAGCATCAGCCACGCTTCGTGACGTTTAGCTTTCTCACGAGACAGAACGGTTTCACCGAAGCCATCTTCAACCGCGTCCAGAGCAACGTCAATTTCGTCACCCACTTGGATTTCTAATTCGCCTTGCGCGTTTTTGAATTGTTCTACAGGAATCGCAGATTCTGATTTCAGACCTGCATCAACCAGAACAACGTCTTTATCGATAGCAACAACAACGCCACGAACGATTGCACCTGGACGAGTTTCGATTGTTTTTAGGGATTCTTCAAAGAGTTGAGCAAAAGATTCTGTCATGTTAATGATCTTCAAGTAAATTTAATTAACGTCCATTTAGCATCCGGCCGAATGGGGTTGTTTCACATACCTCGTTACATCCTTTGTGACAAGGTCATCGGGCATTATTGTGTATTCATTAACACGTCAACCCGATTTTAATAATTACCTAGTATAAACGAAATAAAAACGAATTACGCTGTTAATTGCAGATTTTTTTCGCATAAGCTAACGATTTTTCAATAACTTCATCAATAGATAAGCTTGTTGAATCGAGAATTAATGCATCTTTTGCCGCAACCAAAGGCGCTACTGCGCGATTTCTATCACGATAATCACGCTCTTTTATCTCGGATAAAAGGCGTTCAAAGTTAACATTAAAGCCTTTCTCCTGCAACTGTAACATGCGACGACGTGCACGCTCTTGCGCACTGGCATCAAGAAATATTTTTACTTGCGCATCAGGAAAAACGATTGTGCCCATATCTCGGCCATCAGCAATTAATCCCGGTGCAGTACGAAATGCACGCTGACGGCGTAATAATGCTTCTCTTACGCGAGGAAACGTTGCTGCTTGTGACGCTGTGTTGCCAACGGTTTCAGTACGAATTTCGGTTGAAACATCTTCACCTTCCAGAATAACACTTAATCCATTTTCATTAGGAATAAAGCGCACATCCAAATTCGCCGCTAAAGGCACTAATGCATCTTCTGATGTAATGTCCACATGATGATGTAATGCTGCTAATGCTAATACACGGTAAATAGCACCGGAATCAAGTAAATGCCAACCAAAGGCTTTTGCTAATGCTTGACACAATGTTCCTTTACCTGCTCCGCTAGGCCCATCAACAGTAATTACAGGGACGATAACCGCCATGAGTTTCTCCTTTTCATGGGTACTGTTTTTCTATATTTACTGCCGTGAACCTATGGCGTTCTACAACATAAGCTCTAAACAGAGAAAAACAGTATTAATATATTGCGCGTCATTATACGCATACTCTCTAGAGGAGGAAACAAGCAGTTAAAAACAAGCTGTGCTTTTTAAAGATAATTTTTTATTAATCTACTTATTTATAGAATAAAAACACGCTTAAATTAAGAAAATCGATAGTATCGTACTAGAGAAAAGCCAATACTATCGATTTAATTGATGCTATTTTAATTAAACTTTTGCATGAGAAATACTTGCTAGTTTTTCAAAATAGTCAGGGAATGTTTTTGCCGTACAGCCAGGATCAAGAATAGTAATCGGCGTGTTAGACAATGCCACCAGTGAAAAACACATAGCTATCCGGTGATCATTATAGGTTTTTATTTCAGCCGTCGTTAACTGTTTAGGCGGTATCACAGTTAAGTAGTCGCGACCTTCGTCAACCATCGCACCAACTTTACGTAATTCTGTCGCCATGGCAGATAGACGGTCGGTTTCTTTTACCCGCCAGTTATAAATATTACGGATAGTCGTTTCACCCTCAGCAAAAAGCGCTGTCGTAGCAATCGTCATTGCCGCATCAGGAATAGTATTCATATCCATATCTATCCCTTTTAACTTGCCACGTTCACACTCTATATAATCGTCACCCCAACGTATTGTAGCCCCCATTTTTTCAAGCACAGACGCAAAATGGATATCACCTTGCAAGCTATTTTTACCAATGCCGGTTACTCGCACGATCCCTCCTTTAATGGCGGCTGCCGCCAAAAAATAAGAGGCAGAAGATGCATCGCCTTCAACCAAATATTTACCCGGAGATTGATATTGTTGACCACCTTTAATCATAAAACGCTGATAGTTTTGATTTTCAATTTCTCCACCAAAAGTGTTAATCAAGGCTAACGTGATATCAATATAAGGTTTAGAGACTAATTCACCTTTAATGGTAATAGTGGTGTCTTGCTGAGCTAAAGGCGCCATCATTAGTAATGCGGTCAGAAATTGGCTGGAAACGGAGCCATCAACATCAACGCTTCCCCCCGAAAATCCCCCACAAACACGTAGCGGCGGATAATCCGTTTGTTCAAGGTAATCAATCTTTGCCCCCCCTTGACGTAACGCATCCACTAAATGACCAATAGGACGCTCTTTCATACGAGGCTCACCCGTAAGAACAATATCGTGCTCTCCGAGGCTTAAAGCTGCCGCCAATGGGCGCATCGCTGTTCCTGCATTACCTAAAAAAAGCTCAAGTGGCTGCTGGGGATGAAAAGAACCTGCTAACCCTTCAATATCACATACCGTATTATTATTTGATAATTGATATTGTACCCCTAAGGCAGTTAATGCATTGAGCATATGACGAATATCATCACTATCTAATAAATTAGTTAAACGCGTTTTTCCCTTGGCTAAAGCTGCCAATAAAAGTGCACGGTTAGAGACACTTTTTGAACCGGGTAAATTGATAGTGCCTTCAATATGTACGATGGGTTGTAATGTCAACGATTCCATAAACAGGTAAAAGCTCCGCTAGATAAGTCAAAATAGGTAGAGACGCTGTGTAATAATGTCAAATAGTATGATTATCGTAATTAATATTTATCTATTTGCCATATTGGCACAGAAATAACAGTTGTTGGCTCTCTGTGCTTTAATTATCAGAAAACCTGCCAATAAGACAGGTTTTGCAACAGTGAAAAGGTAACCATTAAGCGTGGCGACGCTCAAAATCAGCCATAAAATCAACTAATGCTTGTACACCAGCAAAAGGCATTGCGTTATAAATAGAGGCTCGCATACCGCCTGAAACACGGTGCCCTTTCAGCGCAACTAATCCTTGCTCTTCAGCTTCTTTTAAGAAAACCGCATCTAAAGCAGGAGAAGACATTTGGAAAGGTACGTTCATCAAAGAGCGGTTTTCTGTGGCAATACGGTTAATATAGAAATCACTGTTATCAATCGCACTATAAAGCAGTGTCGCTTTCTCATAATTGCGTTTTGCTATCTCTTGCAAGCCACCTTGCTCTTTTAACCATTTAAACACCATGCCTGATAAGTACCAAGCAAAAGTCGGCGGTGTATTAAACATGGAGTCATTTTCAGCCAGTACTGTGTAATCAAACACTGAAGGGGTTTCTTTACGTGCTTTACCCAGTAAATCTTCGCGAATAATTACCAGTGTTAACCCCGCAGGACCAATATTTTTTTGTGCTCCAGCGTAAATCATGCCAAAACGGCTAACATCAAGTGGCTGAGATAAAATAGCGGAAGAGTAGTCGGCAATAACAATTTTTTTATCATCAAAATCCGGCTCTTCGTGGATAGCAATCCCATCGATAGTCTCATTTGGGCAATAATGCACATAGGCTGCATTATCACTTAATTGCCACTCTTTCATTGGCTTAACCGCGATTTTACCGTCAATTTCTGTTTTTATTTTAATGATATTAGGTGAACAATATTTTTCCGCTTCATCGGCAGCACTTTTAGCCCAATATCCTCCATCGATATAATCAGCGGTGGTTTTCTCACCTAATAAATTAAGCGGTAATGCCGCAAAATGACCACGAGCGCCACCATGACAGAACAGAATTTTATAATTTTCTGGTACATTGAGTAGATCCCGTAGATCTTGCTCTGCCTGATGGGCAACCTCCAAAAATTCTTTACTGCGGTGGCTGATCTCCATAACAGAACGCCCTAATCCGTGCCAGTTGCATAATTCTAATTCTGCACGACGAAGAACTTCTGCCGGTAACATGGCCGGACCTGCACTAAAGTTATATACCTGACTCATTCAAATTCACCCTATCTGAATATGTTTTGACAAAACGACCTCTATCGGTTGTATCATTCTCCTCTAATTGGCGCAATGACTTTTGTAAACTTACGTATTATGTGTAGCACACAAAAATAATCGTTAGGAGTATTTTATGTCGGGGAGTCAGTATAAAAAGGAAGATGCGAGCTGGGGAATGCTACTTAAAGGACGAAATAGTCTAAAATCACTCGCTTTAGCAGGGGGAGTGGCATTACATGCTATTAATGTCTATATCACCATTACCACCCTACCTTCTATTGTTCGTGATATCGGTGGGCTTAATTTATATGCATGGAATACCACCGTTTTTATTTTGGCATCCATTCTCTCTTCAGCGTTGACTTCTCGTTTATTAATTTTGCTCGCGCCACGTAATAGCTACTTATTTGCCACACTCTGCTTTTTAGCAGGCTCTATTATCTGTGCTACCGCCCCTTCAATGCCAATCTTGTTGGTTGGCCGATTTATTCAAGGTGCGGGAGGCGGAATGTTACTGGCTTTAGCTTATTCATTGGTCAGGGTGATGTTTCCGCAACCATTATGGTCTCGAGCTATGGCGTTAATGTCCAGTATGTGGGGAATATCAACGTTGCTGGGTCCCGCATTAGGAGGAATATTTGCAGAATATAATATTTGGCGGGGTGCTTTTTGGTCTATTCTTTGTGTAGGCATTCCTTATGCTATTCTACTGTTTACTATCCTTCCTAAGGAAAACAGTGCTGATATTGCTAACAAAAAAACATCACTTCCCTACCTACAACTTACCTTATTAATATTAGCAGTGTTATCTATCTCAATCGGTAGCTTGTATCACGTTACGCTATATCATATTTTATCTTTTCTATTAGCAATTATTTTTATCTTATTATTAATTTATATCGATAAGAGATCTCATGATGGGCTTTTTCCTAAAGGAACATTCTCTTTTTCAGCCCCACTATCCCCTATTTATCTGACTATGGCATTGCTAGGAATAAGTGTTCAGACAGAAGTGTTTGTGCCCTATTTTTTACAAATGATCCATGGTATTACTCCGTTACTTTCCGGTTATTTAGCTGCTTTAGTCGGTGCTGGTTGGTCTTTTTCGGCTATTATCTCTTCATCTCAACCAAGCGGTATTGCTCAGCGTCTTATGCGTATCGGCCCTGCCATTAACTTTACTGCCATAATTGTTCTTGGCTTATTAATTTCAAATTATCTTCTTTTACCTTATGGGCAAGTGATTATTATTTGTCTAGCCCTCTTTTTTACAGGTGCAGGAATTGGCATGGCTTGGCCTCATTATCTCACTCGTGTATTACAGGTTTCTCAAGGGGAAGAAGCGCAAAAAGCGGCGACGTCAATCACCACTATTCAGCTATTTTCAACCGCTGTAGGTGCTGCCATTTCAGGTACTGTTGTAAATATGGCAGGATTAACCAACCCCGGAGGTATTGCTGGCGCACAAAATGCAGCCCATTGGTTATTTATTGTATTTTCTATTACCCCACTGATTGCATTTATTACTGCAAAAATCGTTGTTTCCAATATAAGAAAACATTAATAACATATAACCTAAAAGGCTATTAAAAAAATAGCCTTTTTATTTTTTATAAATAAACGCCTTTTAAACCTGACTATCTTTATTTATGTTTTTAATATCGCTAAATTAGCCCTAAATAATATACAAGGGTAAACATATGAAATTAAGAAATGCAATAATAATTGGCGTAATATACACACCATCAATATGCCAGGCCGTAGAACAAACTAACTATAAATATTATTCTGATCATATTTCTATTAATCAAGACTCTTCAACAATAGTTAAACCTAATGAAATTAATCCTAAACAAGCAGAAATATTAATAGCACCAAAAAATTCCAAAGGTATTTCTCATAATAAATATGATACATTTGATGTAACTGATGCTGGCATTATTTTAAATAATAAAGAGGTTGCCGCTGAGACTATTATTAATGAAGTGGTTAATGGAGCAACGTCATTCTTAGCGGGGAATATCGCGGTAGCTGGCAATGCAGCTCATGTTGTTATAGCCAACCCAAATGGTATTGAATGCCATAATTGTAGTTTTTCGAATACATTACAAGAAACGTTAACAACAGGGAAACCTGTTATCAATAATAATAATGATGAATTAATCGGCTACCGCTTAGAAAAAGCTATCGCTCCTATAAATAAAGGATATAGGGGTGGAAAATCAATTGAACATATTGGAAAAATTGTATTCAGTAACAAAAATGACCGTAGTTCTAGTCATTCTTTTAATAAACTTAATATCATATCTAATAACATTAAGTTAGAAAACGGCTTTATATCTTCTAAAGGAGATATAAGTATTTACTCAGGTAAAAGAGATATAATAATTAAAGAAGGTGAAAGTATCTTAAAACAAGAATACGCCATGCGCTCAAATATAAAAAGAAACAATCTACCTAATCAGATAATATTAGGTGATAAAAATGGTGATCCTAAAAAACAAGGTTTAATCTCTTCTAAAAATATCATTATTAATGCTTCTGATACTACTATTTATAATTATGGTAGTTTAGAAAGTAGTAACCGTAGTAAAAATGCCATACAACTTAATCTAAATAAAACAACATTTAATAACCATGGATATATTCTCGCCAGAGGCGGATATTTAGATCTGCAAAATAAGTCTTTCTTCTATAATATGGAAAGTGGAACTATTGGCATGCAATATTGGCTTAATACTGGTAAAAATAACAATAACTATAGCGAGACATACATAGGGTTAATACCCAAAAATACTATTAGCCAAATGAAAAACTTAACTTTAGATATTAGTGAGGATAGCCAACTGATAAATAATGGTGTTATCAACACTGAACGATTATACACTCGCGATAAAAATATGAATAATATTCAAAACAATAGAGAAGATATCAAAATTTATACTAAATTACGCAAAATTAAATAATATTTAACAAAGAAAACCATCTGCTATGCATCAGCGGATGGTTTTCTGATTTAACTAAAAAACAAAAAAACTAATCAATATTTTTCAAAGTTTTCTTGGATCGTGGCGGGATCTTGTGTTTCTGTCAAAGATAACTGTAATAACACTCTTGCTTTCTGTGGATTTAAACGTTCTGAAGCAATAAAGCCATATTTTGCATCATCTACTTCACCATTTTGTGTGGTAAATCCAACCGGAACACGACTTGAACGAACCACAACAACACCTTT
Organism: Proteus sp. MB838; assembly: GCF_054767435.1. Lineage (NCBI taxonomy): Bacteria > Pseudomonadati > Pseudomonadota > Gammaproteobacteria > Enterobacterales > Morganellaceae > Proteus > Proteus sp. MB838. The sequence continues at coordinate 113,553 of NZ_BAABMO010000004.1, read as the reverse complement.
TTTTACACCATCAGCTAAAGTATTTAAGATGTCAGAATACAAGTTACCATTGCCGACACCTGCACTAACAATACCTTTAAAGTGGTTATCTATAAACGCCTTCGCCGGTAAATCAGATGCATTAGCATAGTTATAAACAATACCTACTTTTGGTAATTCGGTTAATTTGCTGACATCAAAGGCAACTTTCTCAGCGCGTGGTGTTGCAGCAGTGTAATAGTGTACTTTACCATCATGAACATAACCTTGTGCACCCGCATTAATCGGCTGGAATGCTTGCACTTCTGTCGTATTCATTTTGACAACATCTTTACCACTGATCACCGAATTATTCATGGTAACTAATACACCACGATTTTCAGATGCTTTATCACTCGCCACCACCACGGCATTATAGAGGTTTAATGGACCATCAGCACCTAATGCTGTTGCTGGGCGCATTGCCCCTACCATCACCACCGGTTTTTTACATGCTGTGGTTAAGTCAAGAAAATAGGCGGTCTCTTCCATCGTATCTGTACCATGGGTTATCACAAAGCCGTCTGTTTTATCACAATCCGTATTAATTTTATTCGCCAGTTTTAACCACACTTGGTCGTTCATATCTTGCGAACCAATATTAACCACTTGCTCGCCTGTTAAGTTAGCCACTTTTTTTGCCTCAGGTACGGCATTAATCAATGTATCAATGCCTAATTTTCCTGCGGTGTAGCTTGAAGAAGTTGCAGAGTCACCACCCCCTGCGATGGTTCCCCCAGTTGCGAGGATTGTCACATTAGGTAAAGCAAAAACGGTACCACTAATTACGGTTAATAAGCTGGCTAGCAATGTTTTTCTTATCATTTTTTAATCCTTATGAGTCTATAAAATCGCGTCCAATTATGATGATTTATTATCAGTAATTCCGTGATAAATAGAACGAATTTATCAAAAGAACTAATATATTAGTGCATTAATGATAAGGAATGTTATTTAAAATCAACCGACACGAGAAATAATTAGTGCATTAGCGACGATTTCAGTATCATGTGCCCCTAACTATCACTCGTAAAATATTGATGAAACCTGCCATGTCACAAACATTTATTCCCGGCAAAGATGCCGCACTGGAAGACTCTATCGCTAGCTTTCAGCAAAAATTAACTCAGTTAGGTTTTAACATTGAAGAAGCTTCATGGTTAAATCCTGTTCCTAACGTTTGGTCTGTTCATATTCGTGATAAAGATTGTCCGTTATGTTTTACTAACGGCAAAGGTGCTACTAAAAAAGCAGCATTGGCTTCAGCATTAGGCGAATATTTTGAACGTCTCTCAACCAATTATTTCTTTTCTGATTTCTGGCTAGGTGCTGATATTGCAGAAGGTGAGTTTGTTCATTACCCAAATGAAAAATGGTTTCCACTGACAGATGATGATGCTGTACCTGAAGGCTTATTAGATGCACGTTTACGTCAATTTTACGATCCTGAAGGTGAGCTATGTGGCAGTGAACTGGTTGATTTACAATCAAGTAATTCAGAACGTGGTATTTGTGCCTTACCGTTTATTCGCCAATCAGATAAAACACCTGTATATATACCTGTTAATATCATTGCAAATCTTTATGCATCTAATGGTATGTCAGCAGGAAATACGAAAAATGAAGCTCGAGTGCAAGGGCTTTCTGAAGTGTTTGAACGCTATGTCAAAAATAGAATTATCAGCGAAAGAATTAGCTTGCCTAAAATCCCCCATGAAGTTTTAGCTCGTTATCCTGCTGTTATTGAAGCTATTACGACATTAGAAAAAGAAGGCTTCCCTATTTTTAGTTTTGATGCATCTTTAGGGGGACAATTCCCCGTTATTTGCGTCGTGCTGTTTAACCCACAAAATGGGACTTGTTTCGCTTCTTTTGGTGCTCACCCCGATTTTGGTGTGGCATTAGAGCGTACTGTTACTGAGTTATTGCAAGGCCGTAGCCTTAAAGATCTCGATGTTTTCAATCCACCGAGTTTTGATGATGAAGAAGTCGGTGACCACACTAATCTTGAAACCCACTTTATCGACTCTAGTGGTTTAATTAGTTGGGATCTGTTTAAAAAAGATGCAGACTATCCATTTGTTGATTGGGATTTCAGTGGTTCAACCGAAGAAGAATTCCACACATTAATGTCACTGTGCCAGCAATGTGATGCAGAAGTGTATATTATGGATTATGACCATTTAGGGGTTTATGCTTGCCGTATTTTAGTCCCTGGCTTATCCGATATTTATCCTGCTGAAGATCTGCAACTAGCCAATAACATTATGGGTGTCCATTGGCGTGATACCATTCTTTCTTTACCAACAAGTCATGGCACAAAAGAAGAGTACCTCTCACTTATTGGCCAATTTGATGAAGATGGCTTAGATGACTTTACTCGTATCAGAGAAATGATTGGTATTGCACCGGGTAAAGATAATGGTTGGAGTCATTTACGTGTAGGTGAATTAAAATCAATGTTAGCACTCGCTGGTGGCGATTTAGAACAAGCATTAGTTTGGGTTGAGTGGACACAAGATTTCAACGCATCATTATTTACACCAGCGCGTCAAAATTATTATCGTTGCCTGCATAATCTTTTACTCCTACGTGAAGAGCATGAGCGTGAGCCTGCACAATATATGGAGGCATTTTCTCGTATGTATGGCGAGGAAACACTGCAAGCTGCATTAAATGCAATTGAAGGTAAACAACCTTTTTATGGCTTGCAACCCATAGATCCATCATTAGCGAATTTGCCTGTTCATCAATCTTTATTAGCCGCGTATGAAAAATTACAACAAGCAAAACGTCAATCGAATAAATAACATTATTTTATTTAAGGTTATTTATTAAATAATTATTTTTAACTGATTAATAATCGCTTTGTTTAAAATCAAAACACTCTACTAATAAGTAGAGTGTTTTATTATATATAAAAAATATAACGACAATTTTGCCACCATGACAATTATGTCAAATGACAAAAGTGTCAAATATGTCAAAAGTGACGATTTTAAGTTTTAAATACGACGTAAAAAGATAAGGTTAACTTTTTAATCTAAAAAAACCACAAAAATATAGTTTAAATTGCTAATTGTTTACCTAGATCTCAAAAATTTAAAAACCGTATTTTTATAATGGTTTTAAGGCTGGCGTAATCAATTAGATTACCCACAAATAAAGTAATGTTTATATTTAGCGCAAAAGTAAATGGAGCGTTAAATTTTATTTTTATCTGTTAACGCTAATAGAAATAAATAATACGTTATATTTACTTTTTACTTTGTTTATCCAGCCAGGCTAAAATTTTTTGATAAAATTTAAAAAATTTTTTCTTATTATTAATCAAATAATTATAGCTAATTTAGCCGGTTTTTACGTACTAAAATTGCGTCTCTCATAAGCGACTATGATCCATATCAACTTTAGGAGTAAGACCCTTTGCTACTATTATTGCGTGCTATAATTATTCCAACATATAAGAGAGTGTTAGTATGAAAGCTGACAGCCCTTTTAATTTATTATCACCTGCTGATATGGCAAAAGTTGCCGATGATGCATGTTGTTATAAAGCAAACAAACATATCCCAACAACTTACTTATCTGCTTTTACTGCGGGAATGTTTATTTCAATTGCGTTTGTTTTTTATATTACAGCGACTACAGGCACCGCATCTGTTCCATTTGGTCTCGCTAAACTCGTTGGAGGAATTTGTTTCTCTTTAGGCTTAATGCTCGTGGTTGTTTGTGGTGCAGACTTATTCACTTCAACTGTACTCACCATTATTCCTAAAGCGACAGGACGTATTTCTTGGGCTAAGATGTTCGCTAATTGGATAAATGTCTATATTGGTAACTTTATTGGCGCCCTGTTCTTTGTTGCCTTAATGTGGTTTGCAGGTCAATATGCAGCAGCTAATGGGTTATGGGGTCTGAATGTATTACAAACTGCACAGCATAAAGTTGAGCACACCTTTATTGAAGCAGTTTGTTTAGGTATTTTAGCTAATTTAATGGTTTGTCTTGCAGTTTGGATGAGTTATGCAGGTCGAACTTTAATTGATAAACTCTTTGCACTTATTTTACCTATCGGTATGTTTGTGGCGAGTGGCTTTGAGCACAGTATCGCTAACATGTTTCTTATTCCTTTAGGTATTGTAATTAAGAATTTTGCACCGGCAGAATTCTGGACTACAGTAGGTGCATCACCAGAACAATTTTCAAATCTAACAGTATCAAATTTCCTCGTTGATAATTTATTGCCAGTCACTATCGGTAATATTATCGGCGGAGCAGCCCTAGTCGGTCTGGTATACTGGTTAATGCATCTGCGCGGCGATAAACATTAATCCGTGCAGTTATGACTGATTTCTTAAGTTCCATTGTAAAAAGGTAGAAGTATCATGTCTGATTTAAATGAAAAATTTGCTGAAGCATGGAAAGGTTTTTCTGAAGGTGAATGGCAGAACAATGTTAATGTTCGTGACTTTATTCAAAAAAACTATACTCCATATGAAGGCGACGAATCTTTCCTAGCAGGTTCCACTAAAGCAACTGATACACTTTGGGAACAAGTTATGGAAGGCATCAAAATTGAAAACCGCACTCATGCGCCGGTTGATTTTGATACTTCTGTTGCTTCAACTATCACTTCACACGATGCGGGTTATATCGAAAAAGATTTAGAACAAATCGTCGGTTTACAGACTGATGCACCTCTAAAACGTGCAATCATCCCATTCGGTGGGATCCGTATGGTTGAAAGTTCTTGCCACGCTTATAACCGTGAGCTAGATCCAGAGCTGAAAAAAATCTTTACTGAATATCGTAAAACACACAACCAAGGTGTATTCGATGTTTATACTCCAGACATCTTAAAATGCCGTAAATCAGGTATCTTAACTGGTCTGCCAGATGCTTATGGTCGTGGCCGTATCATCGGTGACTACCGTCGTGTTGCACTGTACGGTATCGAGTTCCTACGTAAAGACAAATTCGCTCAATTCACCTCTTTACAAGAAAAACTGGAAAAAGGTGAAGATCTGGAAATGACTATCCAACTGCGTGAAGAAATCGCAGAGCAGCACGCTGCATTAGGTCAAATCCAAGAAATGGCTGCGAAATATGGTTGTGATATTTCTCGCCCAGCTCAAAATGCGAAAGAAGCAGTACAATGGACTTACTTCGGTTACTTAGCCGCTGTTAAATCTCAAAACGGCGCAGCAATGTCCTTCGGTCGTGTATCTACTTTCTTAGATATCTATATCCAACGTGATCTCGATGCAGGTCTGTTGACTGAAGAACAAGCTCAGGAATTAATTGACCACTTAGTCATGAAATTACGTATGGTTCGTTTCTTACGTACTCCTGAGTATGATGAATTATTCTCTGGTGACCCAATCTGGGCAACAGAATCATTAGGTGGTATGGGTTTAGATGGTCGTACTTTGGTAACTAAGAATACTTTCCGTTTCTTAAATACCCTGTACACCATGGGTCCTTCACCAGAACCAAACATGACTATCCTATGGTCAGAACAACTGCCTATTAATTTCAAAAAATATGCAGCTAAAGTCTCAATCGATACTTCTTCAATCCAGTACGAAAATGATGACTTAATGCGTCCTGACTTCAACAGTGATGACTATGCAATTGCATGTTGTGTTAGCCCAATGGTTGTGGGTAAACAAATGCAGTTCTTCGGTGCTCGTGCAAACTTAGCTAAAACCTTACTGTATACCATCAATGGTGGTGTGGATGAGAAACTGAAAATCCAAGTAGGTCCAAAACACGCACCTATCATGGACGAAGTGTTAGACTTTGATACTGTGATGAACCGTATGGATCAATTTATGGATTGGTTAGCAACTCAGTATGTTACTGCACTGAATGTTATCCACTACATGCACGATAAATACAGCTATGAAGCAGCACTGATGGCACTTCATGACCGTGATGTATACCGTACTATGGCTTGTGGTATCGCAGGTCTATCTGTTGCGGCTGACTCACTGTCTGCTATCAAATATGCAAAAGTATCACCAATCCGTGATGAAAACGGTTTAGCCGTAGACTTCAACATTGAAGGTGAATACCCACAATTTGGTAACAACGACTCTCGTGTTGATGATATCGCTTGTGACTTAGTTGAACGTTTCATGAAGAAAATTCAGAAACTGCACACTTACCGTAACGCAGTGCCAACTCAGTCAATTCTGACCATCACTTCAAACGTTGTGTATGGTAAGAAAACAGGTAACACTCCAGACGGTCGTCGTGCTGGCGCACCATTCGGACCAGGTGCTAACCCAATGCACGGTCGTGACCAAAAAGGTGCGGTTGCTTCATTAACTTCAGTTGCTAAACTGCCATTTGCTTACGCGAAAGATGGTATTTCTTATACCTTCTCTATCGTACCTAACGCGTTAGGTAAAGATGATGATGTTCGTAAAGCAAACCTTGCAGGTCTGATGGATGGTTACTTCCATCATGAAGCGGATATCGAAGGTGGCCAACATCTGAATGTTAACGTAATGAATCGTGAAATGCTGTTAGAAGCAATGGAAGATCCTGAGAAATATCCTCAATTAACTATCCGTGTTTCTGGTTATGCAGTCCGTTTCAACTCATTAACTAAAGAGCAGCAACAAGACGTTATCACTCGTACATTCACTCAAACAATGTAATTTGATAACTCATGCATTTATTTACTGAGAAAGTAGATAAAATCGCTTAGAATAAAGGCCCCTACTTTGGGGCCTTTTTATCTAGACAGTTTTGGAGTAACCCTGTTATGTCCGTACTTGGTCGTATCCACTCATTTGAATCCTGCGGTACTGTTGACGGTCCCGGAATACGCTTTATTGTTTTCTTCCAAGGATGCCTAATGAGATGCCTCTATTGTCACAACCGTGACACATGGGATACTCATGGTGGGCAAATCGTCACAGTTGATGAATTAATGAAAGAGGCAGTGACTTATCGTCACTTTATGAATGCCTCTGGTGGTGGCGTTACAGCTTCTGGTGGTGAAGCTATCTTACAAGCAGAATTTGTACGTGATTGGTTCCGTGCTTGTAAAAAAGAAAATATCCATACCTGCTTAGATACTAACGGTTTTGTACGCCGTTATGATCCTGTCATCGATGAATTAATGGACGTGACTGATTTAGTCATGCTGGATTTAAAACAAGTGAATGATGACATTCACCAAAAACTGGTTGGTGTTTCTAACCAACGTACACTGGAATTCGCCCGCTATTTAGCTAAACGAGGCCAAAAAACCTGGATACGTTACGTAGTTGTGCCCGGTTGGTCTGATGATGATGATTCTGCTCATCGTTTAGGCGAATTTATAAAAGATATGAAAAATATCGAAAAAGTCGAGCTTCTCCCTTACCACGAATTAGGTAAACATAAATGGGTTGCTTTAGGAGAAGAATATAAACTCGATGGTATTCATCCACCGTCAAAAGAGACGATGGAAAATGTTAAAGCAATTATTGCATCTTATGGTCATAAAGTGATGTATTAAGCTTTTATACACCCCCATTTTAAAAAGCAGTGCACAATGTACTGCTTTTTTTATGTAAAACTGCCATCAAGTTTTCCCCTCCCTGCGGCATGTTCTTTTGAGAAAGCGCCAGCCACTAAATTAAAAAATATTGTTTTCCATACCTCAAATAAAGATATTTTTAATAACGACCATTGCAGTTAATTATGACAATATAAAATTGTTACTCATTCTAATGGTCATTTAGAAGTTTCTAAGATTATCCTTAAGCATTCTTTAGTTTAATAGTATTGATTAATTACAAAATAAAAAGATATGATATGAATTATAAAAAGTTATATTTATAAACAATTAATTATTTTTAAGGCAGAGAAAAAAATGGAACAAGATAATAGTTCATCGCTTACGGAGCCAGAAGAGGTGTTTACGCCAGTTCCTCTACAAAGAGGTGCTTCAGGGGCAACCGAGTGGTTAGGTATTGGCTGGGATTTAGTTAAAGAGCGCTTTTTTATGTGGGTAGGCGCTGTAATTATTTACTTTCTTGTTAACTTAATTATCTCTTCTATCCTTGGATTTATCCCACTTATTGGGCCGATTATCTCCCCGTTTATTTCAGCTGTATTAGTTGCCGGGCTTATGATGATAGCCCATCAGCAATATGAGACTGGTCAGCTAAATCTGGATAATTTATTTTCTGGTTTCCAGAACAAACGCTACCTTAGCATCATGGGTGCTTATGGTATTAGTGTGCTTATTATCTTAGCAGGCTTTATTTTAGCACTATTAATCAGTGGTTCATTATTGATGGAAGTTGCTCAAGCCGCTCTTAATGATGCACCAACCTACTATATTCAAGGCTTATTGGCTGATAACCTGACACCAATTACGTTTTCTTCTATCATTATTATCATTTTTAGCTTAATCAGTACTGCCTCTTATTGGTTTGCCCCTGCCTTAATTTTAGTAAATGACTATAAAGCTATCCCTGCCGTTAAAGCCAGTTTTATGGCGGTTAAAAACAACTTATTTGGTGGCTTTCTATTCTTTGTGCTGTTAAGCATCATTATTGGCTTGAGTATTATCCCATTTGGATTAGGCTTATTTATCACTATTCCACTCTCTTTTACTGCAATGTATGGATCATATCGCCATATTTTCTATCAGAAAAATATGGGTAATATGACTAATAACCATACTGATAACAATGACAATAATGGTGATGGTGGGAATAAAGTTTCTTTAAATAAAACCGCAGAATCGAATATCGGTAAATTAGTCAGTTAAATATTTTATAATTTTGGATAACCCAAAAACAGCCACCTAATTAATGGATGGCTGTTTTTTTATTAATATAACTTAGCTGGCAAATGGATTTTTATTATCATAAGATTGATTAAATAATACATCAGAATTTAAGTAATGATAAATTTCGTCAACGATTTCTATCCCCTCTTTTTCGCTTCGCTGCGCTGCAAGCTGACTATTTTCCCCAGGATATAATACCCGTTCAAAACCGATTGCAGGCTTAATACTATGTAGCTCAGCCATTACTTGAGAAATGTGTTTTTTAAATAAATCAGCATCAGTGAAGAAAGCAGGATTAATCACAATGTGGAGCTGGCCTAATTCACGACCTTGTGTCAAATCATGATACATAGAGCTAACATGTTTACCAAAGGGTAATCCTAATAAAATGCCAGACAATACATCAACCATCATCATCAAGCCATACCCTTTTGGTCCCGCAATAGGTAATAAACCTTTTACTGCAAAGGGATCACAGGTTGGTTTGCCCGCTTCATCTACCGCCCATGTGTCAGGAATGTCACTATGTTTAGCCCGCGCATCGAGAATTTTACCCCATGCCTGCACCGTCGTCGCCATATCAAAGGTAATAGGTTTATCATCTGCACTCGGGGCTGAAAAAGCGATAGGATTAGTGCCATAATAAACTTCAGATCCACCAAATGGCACTACCATAGGATCCGATTGGCAAAGTGAAATACCAATCATTCCAGATGCAGAGGCTTGTTCTACAAAGTAGGATAACGCCCCACTATGACCAATACGTCTAACCCCAACAACAGCAATGCCTTTCTCTTGTGCCATATTAATCGCGTGCTCCATGGCCTGCTTAGCAGCAACATGTCCAGCACCATTATCACCATCAAAAATCGCACTACAAGGTCCTGTCTCTTGATAAGTAAACTTAGGATGCGTATTTGTTCCTCCCTTACTAATGCGCTCAGCATAATATTCCACACGTACAGCACCATGGGAATGAATTCCTTTCACATCAGCATGAACTAATACATCGGCAACAATGTCTGCATGGTTTTCATTCAGTCCTGCATTATGTAACTTATTTTTGATTAATTGGTGTAACTGCTGTTTAGAAATTATCATACAATAGGCTCTTTAGTAGGGTTCTAAATAAATAGAAAAGTCATAAGATAATTGAAATTAACTTGAGCGATAATTTTAATGTAGCAGTATAGAGATGATCTGCTGTGATCAGTTTAACCAATAGCGAATTGCATTATATTTTTATTTAATCTCACTTATTTTAGTAAGAATTTTTTAATAATCATCTGTTTTTTCTGCACCTGATAACTGTTATTAAATAATATTAATAGCAATAAAACGCTCTTTTATTAAAAAATCATCAGTAAAAAACTACCTGCTATTATTTATTAATAATGTCACCCTTCATCTGTATCAAAGAGAAAAATGATATGTTTCTTTTGATCATTTAAGTCCATTTAGGTAGTCTGTAATAACAATTATTATTTGTGGAATAAAGAATGATAAATAAAGAAATGTTAAAGAACCTAAAGTATTTTGAAAAAACTCCATTGATTCATCATATTAATTATTCCCTAACTGAAGATGCTAAAAAAAATATACTAAACGGCTGGTTACCTGCATGTATGGAAGATAAATGGCTTTCATATAGTATAGAAAACTGTGTCTATGTTCATCGCAGTTGGAGTGGCCATTTAATGTATAAATTCACTATTGATAATAACACCATTGATTTTATAGAAATTGCAATGGACGATTTTGTTGATATGACAAATGAAAGAAAAATAGAAGTATTTTTCTCTTTGTTGCCTTACTTATCTCAACCTCATTTAGGTATTAGATACTGAAGCTAGTATATAGCCAGAATATAAAACATTAATAAAATTATACTCAGGTTAAAAGGTTAATAGAAATTACCACCACTAGTCTTTTGATACTTTTTATACCATTAAAAAACCCCCTGTTTAGTAGGGGGTTTTAATATTATAACCACTGAGTAATTAGGTTTTTATTAACCAATATACTCAAGGCCATTCATATAAGGACGTAAAACTTCTGGAATTTCAATACGACCATCAGCAGTTTGATAGTTTTCCATAATGGCGACTAAAGTACGCCCTACAGCTAAACCTGAACCATTTAAAGTGTGCACAAGTTGAGTTTTCTTGTCACCTTTAGCACGGAAACGTGCTTGCATACGGCGTGCTTGGAAATCCCAGCAGTTAGAGCATGAAGAAATTTCACGGTAGGTATTTTGTGCCGGTACCCACACTTCTAAGTCATAGGTTTTACGTGCACCAAAGCCCATATCACCTGTACAAAGTACCACTTTACGGTAAGGCAGATTGAGCAATTGCAACACTTTCTCTGCATGGCCAGTTAGCTCTTCTAATGCATCCATTGATTTTTCAGGATGTACAATTTGTACTAACTCTACTTTATCAAATTGGTGCATACGGATCAGACCACGTGTATCACGACCATAAGAGCCCGCTTCTGAGCGGAAACATGGCGTATGTGCAGTCATTCGCAATGGTAGTTCGTCTTCTTCGAGAATAACGTCTCTAACCATATTGGTAACAGGTACTTCTGCTGTTGGGATCAGCGCATATTGGCTTTCAGACTCTTCTTCAAGTGGTTTGGTATGGAATAAATCACCACTGAATTTAGGTAACTGTCCTGTGCCATATAAAGTGGCATGGTTAACTAAATAAGGCACATACATTTCTTGATAGCCATGTTGTTCTGTATGCAAGTTCAGCATGAACTGGGCGATCGCGCGATGTAAACGTGCAATTTGACCTTTCATCACAACAAAACGTGAACCGGTGATTTTCACGGCAGATGGGAAATCTAAACCATCAGTGAGTTCACCTAGAGTAACGTGATCTTTTAATTCAAAGTCATAAGTCTTTGGTTCACCCCAACGAAATACTTCAACGTTCTCGCTGTCATCTTTACCATTAGGCACAGAGTCATGAGGCAGATTCGGTAAAGTTAACGCATAGTCACGAATGTCGGCTTGCAGTTTATCTAATTCCGCTTTTGCCGCTTCAAGTTTTTCACCTAATTGGTTAACTTCCTGACGAAGTGGCTCAATATCTTCACCACGCGCTTTAGCAGCACCAATAGACTTCGATCGGGAATTACGTTCTGCTTGCAGGGATTCTGTTTCAACCTGTAACACCTTACGGCGTTCTTCTTGTTGACGAATTTTTTCCACATCGAGGGTAAACCCCCTGCGAGCCAGTTTTTCGGCGACCGCGTCTAGCTCATTACGCAGTAGATTTGGATCGAGCATGCTTATCCTGTGCTTATTGATAGATTAATAAAAACCTTATCTCCTATCATTCTCTTGTTTACCTATCGCGAAGATACCTGAGATAAGGGGTAGTTAAAAAAATTACTAATGATTGAATAACCTTACCGCATCTTTACAATTTGCGATAGCGTTTTGTCACACTATTTTGATCTTGCTGAGAAAGCCAGTCTAATTTCTCAGCAAGCTTGATCTCTAACCCTCGATTAACAGGGTGATAATAACGCGTTTGTGCCATTTCAGCAGGAAAATAGACCTCTCCTGCCGCATAAGCATTAGGTTCATCATGAGCATAGCGATACTCTGCACCTAAGCCCATCTCTTTCATTAATTGCGTTGGCGCGTTACGTAAATGTGCAGGTACATCATAATCAGGTTTACTTTTCGCATCTGCCAGTGCGGCTTTATAAGCGGTATACACGGCATTACTTTTCGGCGCACAAGCAAGATAAACAATCGCTTGTGCTATCGCACGTTCACCTTCTGCAGGGCCTACCCGCGTAAAGCAATCCCATGCAGCGATGGCAACTTGCATAGCACGCGGATCTGCATTACCGACATCTTCTGAAGCAATAGCCAGTAAGCGACGAGCAACATACAGTGGATCTCCCCCCCGCAGTGATGATACGAGCATACCAATAAAGAGCTGCATCAGGTGCCGAGCCACGTACTGATTTATGCAAAGCAGAGATAAGATCGTAAAATCGATCACCTTTATTATCAAAACGGGCGCTACGTTCACCACTAATTTCTTTTAGTAATTCCGCTGTTAGTGTTCGTTTGCCTTGGCTATCGACTTCTGCCATATCAGCCATCATTTCAAGCAGGTTGAGTGAACGGCGCGCATCACCATTGACTAATTCAGCAATCATTTTGCGTGTATTATCAGGTAAAATAATATTACGCCCACCTAATCCACGTTCAGTATCATCTAATGCTTGCTGTAATACCTGTTCAATGTCTGTTTCTGTCAATGAGCGTAGCAGGTAAACTCGTGCACGTGATAACAGTGCCGAATTTAATTCAAAAGAAGGGTTTTCCGTTGTTGCACCAATAAAAGTGATAGTGCCATCTTCAATATGTGGCAAAAAAGCGTCTTGTTGGCTTTTATTAAAACGATGAACTTCATCAACAAATAGGATGGTTCTACGCCCCGCATTTCTATTTTGGTGCGCTATGTCAATGGCGGCCCTGATCTCTTTGATCCCTGACGTCACCGCAGAAAGTCTTTCTATATCCGCTTGGGCATAGCGCCCGATAATTTCAGCTAATGTGGTTTTTCCTGTACCCGGTGGTCCCCATAAGATCATTGAATGCAATTGGCCTGCTTTTATCGCCCGTGGTAGCGGTTTACCTTCAGCGAGTAGATGCTTCTGCCCAATATACTGTTCTAATGTTTCAGGCCGCATTCTCGCGGCCAGAGGTTGAAATTCATTTTGTGAAAAGTCGAGTGATAAATTACTCAAAATAGCCTCACTAGCGTTGGTCATCCACCGTCACACCCGCGGGTGGTGTAAAGCGGAACGCTGATGCATCAATGGGGGCGACCTTTTGTGCCGTTAATTGGTATTGGCTGACTTGCCCATCTTGCTCTGTAGCCGCAAATTGTTGGATTTGACCATTAGGTGAAACGGTAATAGAAAAGTGCTTTAAATTGTTCTCTGTTTTAGGGGTTAATTCAAAGCGATCACCATTTTGCTTAACATCGTAATTTTGCCATTCTTTACTATCATTACGCGCAATCAACATAAAAGGGGTATTCGTTGTGGCACTCTCTAACCAAGTTGCCGTCACTTGTTCGACAAATGGGTTATAAAACCACAATGTTTTACCATCAGAAATTAGTGTGCTCTCATCCGGTGCCGTCATTTGCCAATTAAACAGATCAGGACGCTGTACTTTTAAATGTCCTTCCCCTTTTTGAATTAACGCACCTTCGTTACTGGTCACCGTTTGACTAAAGTTAGCCTGAAAGCTATTCACTTTATTAAGACGTTGTTGTAAGTCTTGACGAGCATCCGCCCAAGCGGCTTGGCTACCAAACAACGCGATAGCACAGACTGTGAGTAATACTTTTTTCATTCAACACGCCTCTGACTGAGATTACGCCGACATCATGTCGGCGTATAAGTTATAGTGATAATTATTAGATTATCATGCTGATTTAAGCGCTGATAACTCTGTTTTCAAGATCTTACATTTCTGCTGGCGGTGGTGATAATACATCACGCGTATTATTGTGATTAGGTGCACTGACAATACCCTGCATCTCCATCTGTTCAACAATTCTGGCTGCACGGTTATAGCCTATTCTAAATTGACGCTGTACACCGGAAATGGAGACTCGCTGTTTTTCAACCACAAATTCTACGGCCTGATCAAATAGCGGATCAAGCTCTTCACCATCATCATAACCACCACCATTGCCACCTTCGCCTTCTTCACCACATTTGGTAATGGCTTCAATATATTGAGGTCGGCCACGTGCTTTCCAGTCTGTTGCAACCGCATGTACTTCATCATCGCTGACAAATGCACCATGTACACGCTCTGGCATATAGCCATTAGGGGCATAAAGCATATCACCCATACCTAACAAGGATTCGGCACCACCTTGGTCTAAAATAGTGCGCGAGTCGATTTTACTCGATACGGTAAATGCGATGCGACTTGGAATATTCGCTTTAATTAAACCAGTAATAATATCCACTGAAGGGCGCTGAGTGGCTAATACTAAGTGAATTCCCGCCGCACGTGCTTTCTGTGCTAAGCGAGCAATTAATTCTTCCACTTTTTTACCCGCGGTCATCATTAGATCAGCAAACTCATCGACGATGACAACAATATAAGGCTCTTTTTCTAACATAGGCAACTCAGGTGCCATGCTGTCAGAAGGTTTCCATAGTGGATCTGGAATTGGACGCCCCATGGCTTCCGCTTCTTTAATTTTTTCGTTATAGCCCGCAAGGTTACGTACCCCTAATGCGGACATTAATTTATAACGGCGTTCCATTTCTGCGACACTCCAGCGCAAAGCACTCGCAGCATCTTTCATATCTGTCACCACTTCGGTTAACAGATGCGGAATACCTTCATAAACCGATAATTCCAACATTTTCGGGTCAATCATAATAAAGCGTACATCTTCTGGCTTCGCTTTATAGAGAATGCTGATGATCATCGCATTCACCCCAACAGATTTACCCGAACCTGTAGTACCTGCAACCAGTAAGTGAGGCATTTTAGCCAAGTTAGCAACCACAGGTTGCCCACCGATATCTTTCCCTAATACCACAGTTAATGGTGAACGACTGTCACGGAATGCATCACTATCTAATAGTTCACGCATATAGACGGTTTGGCGTTTTTTGTTTGGTAACTCAAGCCCAACATAAGGTTTGCCCGGTATAACTTCAACAATACGCACTGCCGTCGTGGAAAGTGAACGTGCTAAGTCGCGGGATAGATTTGAAATACGTGCAGCTTTTACACCAGGCGCTAGCTCTAGCTCAAAACGGGTGATCACCGGGCCCGGTGAAATACCAACCACTTTTGCTTTAACACGGTAGTCATTTAAACGCGCTTCAATTAACTTACCAATACGCTCAAGCTCAAACATATCAACAGGTTCATCATCCATAGGAGGAGAGGTTAATAAGTCAAGTGATGGCATTGGTGTTGTTGGTTTTTGTAACGGCCTATCATTGCGCATTAATAACGGATGAATTAATGACTGTTGCTGTTGCTGTTGCTGTTGCTGTTGCTGTTGCTGTTGCTGTTGCTGTTGCTGTTGCTGTTGCTGTTGCTGTTGCTGTTGCTGTTGCTGTGCAAAATGTTGAGCCATCTGTGCTTGAGGCTCAATAGGTGTTTGCCCTACAGAAGATACAGAAGATACTGGCTCTGCAGGGGTTACCATCGGCGTAAAAACAGGCTCTGCAGGCTCTTCATCTAACAAATCATCCACCGGTGATAACGAGCCTAATGCATCAAGATTTTCTTGTAACTCGATAGTCGGTGTGTATTCCTCTTCTTCATCATCACGAGGTGATACTTGTAAGAATGCATCACTGTTAGGATAAAGAGTGCTGTTATCAGTCTGTTGAGTAACAGGGGTAGATTGAGACGCAAAAGAGTGCTGAATATGGGGATGATACCCTTGTGCCGAGACTGGCGTTTCGGATGCTCCAGTCGTGACTGATGGCAATACCTCGTCATCTTCATCCTGTAAAACATCCTCACCGTAGCGTTCTTGCAGTTGTTGCTTAAACTGCTCAGCGAGGTGTTGCTCATACTCATCACTCTCCTCTTCTGTTTCTTGCGCAGAAAAGGTATGGGTATCAATGAAAGGTTGATTATCAGACTCGTCATACTCGTCATATGTTGACTGCGAGCTAGATGTCGCTGATGACATCGTGATGGTTGGCTCAACATTTTGTGTTGCTGATGTATCCTCACCATAGCGCTCACGTTGTTGCTCAAGAAATTGCTGACGTAACGATTGTTCGAAATTAGCCTGCTCTTGTATATCCGCTAAATCGTCTTCATGATCTTGTTGAAGCGCTTCTTCACGGCGGCGTAATTCCGCCTCACGTTGTGATGGGATACGAATACCATAAAGCTCTCGACGCGTTGGTAATCGTACAGGATTTGGTCGAGGTAATTCAGGCCCTAATCCTTGTTTAACTTGTGCACCGTGACTGACTATTGCTGCTGTTGCCACACTGGCAACACCGGCGGCTGTTTGAGTTAATGAAGCTGAATTGCTATCTGTTGATGTAGCTGATGTAGCAGATGGCGTAAATAGTGATGCACTATGGTCGCTATTATCCGCCGCTGTTTTTTGCGAGACAATTGGCGCTTCGTTTGTCTCAATAGGTTTGTTTTCCGTCAATGGCATGGTTGTCGGTACTTCTTCTGTCACGACACTATTGTCTGCCATAGAATCAGAGGAATGCGCTTGTTGCTTAAGAAATGCCGATGGTATTTCAAAGCGATAGTGTTCAGGTTCAGGCTCAGTGACTGGGCTAGCGTCATGAGTAGCCATAATGGATGGCGGTGTTACTTCTGCATCATGGGTTGTGGCATGCGTCGGTTGTTGATTATCAACAATATGCTCTGCCCGCTCTTTGCTCTCGTGCGCCTCAGCGATAACTGTCTCTGTGGCTGAAATCGTTGGGGTTGCAGATCCGCTAGCAACTTCTGAAGTTTCAGTTATATCATCATGTTGTGGCGTGATCGCCATTTCTTGCTGACGCGCTAACTCAAGGGCGGAAGGTGCAGAAAAGAGAATATCATCACTATCTGGTTCTATTTGCGCAGAAAGTTGATGTTCTGGCTGGGTGTTGTTATCCACCAGCGCCTCAGGATCTGCCTGAGCAGGATCGGCGGGTTCTTCATAATCATCATAATCAATATCTTTTTGACCACGATTAGTAATAAAAGCAACCGCACCTAAGATAACCGCACCAATCTTTTCGGTAATCGTCAGCCATGACCAGCCAGTAAATAGCGTAAAGCCTATCGCCCATACTGATAGTAGCGCCAGTGTTGCACCTAGCATATTAAACCAAGGTAGCAATGCCTTGCTAAATAAGCTACCAATCACCCCACCAGAGCTAAAATTGTAGATATCATCAAAATTAAGATCAGCTAACGCACAAGATGTAAGAACCAGAGCCAAGGCACCAATTGTACGTAATGCAAGGGAGAAAAAATCTGTGTATTCACGATTTTTTTGATGACGTAATGCATTCCAGCAACCAAATACCACCACAATAGGGATTGCATAAGCAAGCAAGCCAAATGCTGAAAAAAGGATATCAGCAAGCCATGCACCAATATTGCCACCTAAGTTTTGAATAGGTTCATTCCACGTGGTTTGTGACCAACTCGGATCGGCTGGATGGAAGCTCAGTAAAGAAATCATTAAAAAGATAGCACCAATGCCTATCAAAATAAGAAGGGCTTCCCAAATACGACGGCGGTTACTTATCTTAGTAAAACGAATATTTTTATCTTCTGTATATTCCTGGCTCAAAGAGGGCTCTCCAGGTTTCACTTAAGGTTTAAACGGAACAACGCTGAGATAACCCAGCGTTGAAACTGTATACATAAACAGGAGTGTACCTAACTTTATCCTGTTTTGCACTAACCTATTAGCAGGCTTAGCGTGTTTTAATCACTAGGCGATTGCTTTGTTTTACTTCTTCCATCACCACATAAGTGCGGGTGTCGTTTACACCAGGAAGACGTAATAGCGTTTCGCCTAATAATTTACGATAAGCAGACATATCAGGTACACGAGTTTTCAACAGATAGTCAAAGTCACCAGAAACTAAATGACATTCTTGGATCTCTTCAAGTTTTTGAACAGCCATATTAAATTGTTCAAAGACATCTGGTGCACCACGGTTTAATGTGATTTCCACAAATACCAACAGAGATGCATCTAGGTAATGAGGGTTTAATAGCGCAGTATAACCAGAAATAAATCCTTGGCGTTCTAATCGGCGTACACGCTCTAAACATGGGGTTGGTGATAAACCAACGCGTTTAGACAGCTCAACGTTTGAGATACGACCATCTTTCTGAAGCTCATTTAGAATATTCCGGTCTATTCTATCAAGATCTTTACCCGGACGTTTTTTATTATCAATCATCTCTATACTCTCTTTCTCTTTTTCTCTTACTTTATTTTCCTATACCCATACCTGTACACCTTCAGCATCATATTGAGACCTCGGTATCAAACGGTCAGAGCAAACTACCAATCTATTTTTATTTAATGCCAGATAAAACAATCATTTTATCCAAATTTTTATCTATTCATCTTGCAAAAGCACTATCCTATGCCCTGTCTGTCTAAAAATAATACCTATTACGTCTGAGGATAATTATCTTTTACAGTCATGTTTTCGCAAATGTACAGCGGATTGTCAAAGCAAATGAGCAAAAATCAGAACAAGGCGCTATGTTATTGTCTATATATGCAAGATAAACAGCAATTGTAAAGCAAAATGTTTCAGGTTAATTCGATGATGTTAACGCAATATAACTCTATAATTATTAAACTATATTACTATTAACTATTGCTAAAATAGTTAAAATATTATCGCTATTTCCCTTTCTTGGCTTTTTTTAACGTCTTATTTCTCCTACAATCGCTCAATTCGCATCAAGCCTAATCAAAGATGAGGTATCCATGAGCACCATCAAACATAGCAAACTTATTATTTTAGGTTCAGGTCCTGCCGGCTATACTGCAGCAGTTTATGCAGCACGAGCTAACCTAGAACCCGTGCTGATTACGGGTGTTGAAAAAGGAGGACAGCTCACTACCACAACTGAAGTTGAAAACTGGCCTGGCGACCCTGAAGGATTAACTGGTCCTGGTTTAATGGATCGCATGTTTCAGCACGCTGAAAAATTTAATACCGAGATTATCTCTGACCATATCAACAAAGTCGATCTGAAAAACCGACCTTTCCGCCTATTTGGTGATGAACAAGAATATACTTGTGATGCCTTGATCATTGCAACAGGGGCATCAGCACGTTATATCGGTTTACCTTCTGAAGAAGCATTTAAAGGCCGTGGTGTTTCTGCCTGTGCAACCTGTGATGGCTTTTTCTATCGTAACCAGAAAGTTGCTGTTGTCGGTGGCGGTAATACTGCCGTAGAAGAAGCACTGTATTTAGCAAATATCGCCTCAGAAGTGCACCTAATCCACCGCCGCGATTCATTCCGCTCTGAAAAAATCTTAATTGACCGTTTAATGGACAAAGTTAACAGTGGCAATATCATTTTGCATACCGATCGTACCTTAGATGAAGTGTTAGGTGATGATATGGGTGTCACTAAAGTGCGCTTAAAAGATACGAAAAGTGATAAAACCGAAGAGCTAGAGGTCATGGGCGTCTTTATTGCTATTGGTCATAGCCCTAATACGGCAATTTTTGAAGATCAATTAGCCTTAGATAACGGTTACATTAAAGTTCAATCCGGTACGCAAGGCAATGCTACCCAAACATCTATTGAAGGTGTTTTTGCCGCAGGTGATGTAATGGATCATATTTATCGTCAAGCCATTACCTCAGCTGGTACAGGTTGTATGGCTGCTTTAGATGCAGAACGTTACTTAGACGCACTAAAATCTAACTAAAATCCTCACTTCCTTTCAAGGCGCTATTTCAGTAGCGCCTTTTACCATGTAACATACTAGCTTGGTCGTTAAAGAGTAATCATTATTATTCTTGGCGTTTTTGATACTTTGTATCTCACCTGCAGATTTGAATCTTTTCTCATGGATAAAACTAAACAAAATGAATTGGTTCGATGGCTGAAACAGCAAAGTGCTCCAGCCCGCCATTGGTTACGGCTATCAATGATTTTAGGGGTAGTCAGTGGTTTATTAATTATTGCGCAAGCATGGTTATTAGCCATTCTACTACAAGCGTTCATTATGGATGGGCTAAGTCGTGATACACATACGACTACTTTCCTTATCCTTATCAGCATCTTTATTTTACGCGCTGTCGTGATGGCGATACGCGAACGTGTAGGCTATCGCTGTGGTATGGCGGTCAGACAGCAAATTCGCAAAATAGTACTTGATAGACTTGAAGCGCTAGGCCCTGTATGGGTCAAAGGCAAGCCCGCAGGAAGTTGGGCAACGATTATTCTAGAACAAATAGAAGATATGCAAGATTACTATGCGCGTTATCTGCCACAAATGTATCTCGCCTCTATTGTACCTTTGCTTATTCTTATTACCATTTTTCCTATTAATTGGGCCGCAGGATTAATTCTTTTTGTCACAGCTCCTCTTATTCCTTTATTTATGGCGTTAGTTGGCTTAGGCGCAGCAGATGCTAACCGGCGTAATTTTCTTGCCTTAGGTCGCTTAAGTGGCAACTTCCTTGATAGATTACGTGGTTTAGATACATTGCGCCTATTCAACCGTGGTGATGCAGAAGTAAAACAGATAACGGATGCAACGGAAGACTTTCGTAAGCGAACCATGGAAGTGCTACGTATGGCATTTCTCTCTTCTGGCGTATTGGAATTCTTTACCGCCGTATCCATTGCGGTCGTCGCGGTCTATTTTGGTTTTTCCTATCTTGGAGAATTGAGCTTTGGTGATTATGGGTTAGGCGTGACGTTATTTTCTGGTTTTTTAGCCCTGATCCTTGCCCCTGAGTTTTTCCAACCATTACGCGACTTAGGCACCTATTATCATGCTAAAGCACAGGCGGTAGGTGCAGCTGGCTCCTTGGTTGAGTTTTTAGAAGCCGAAGGTGAACAGCCCCAACCTACGGGTAATCAAACTATTAATACCGACCAAGGTATTGAAATAGTTGCCCAGCAATTAGAAATTTTGTCACATCAAGGAGCCAAACTGGCAGGCCCTCTTAACTTTACCATTCATCCCAAACAGCGTATTGCGCTGGTCGGGCAAAGTGGCGCAGGTAAGAGCTCATTACTTAATGTGTTGTTAGGTTTTTTACCTTATCGTGGCTCGTTAACCGTCAATGGTGTTGAGTTAACTCAACTCTCTCCACAGGCATGGCGCCAATGTATCAGCTGGGTGGGACAAAACCCTAACTTACCAGAGCAAACCCTGCTGGATAATATTCGTTTAAGTGATCCGAACGCCAGTGAAACGAAGATAAATAAAGCTATTGAAAAAGCTTATGTAAATGATTTTATTAACGAATTACCGGATGGTTTAAACACCATTATTGGTGATAATGCAGCCCGTCTTTCTGTTGGTCAAGCCCAACGTATTGCGGTAGCTCGCGCCCTTTTATCACCTTGTCACTTTTTATTATTAGATGAGCCAGCAGCAAGTTTAGACTCTCACAGTGAACAGCGTGTAATGCAAGCGCTTAATGAAGCTTCATTACATCAAACGACACTGTTAATTACCCACTTATTAGAAGAAACGATGGAATATGATCAGATTTGGGTAATGGAAAAAGGGCAAATCATTGAAACTGGAACTTATCAGTCACTCAGTCAACAACATGGTGCCTTTGCTCGTCTTCTTGCTCATCGTAAAGAGGAACTTTGATCATGAGAGTACTGCTTCCTTTTCTCGCGTTATACCGCCGTCACTGGTTTATGCTGTTACTGGGTATTTTGTTGGCAATTTTAACATTATTAGCCAGTATCGGCCTTTTAACACTTTCTGGCTGGTTCTTAGCGGGCACGTCATTAGCGGGTTTTGCGGGCATTTATAGTTTTAACTATATGTTACCCGCCGCTGGGGTACGAGGTGCGGCAATATTTCGTACTGCGGGGCGTTATTTTGAGCGTCTTGTCAGTCATGATGCCACCTTTCGTGTACTCTCACACTTGCGTGTTTTCACTTTTAAGAAAATTTTACCGCTCTCTCCTGGGGGGATCGCCCGTTTTCGTCAAGGTGAATTACTTAACCGTTTAGTGGCTGATGTTGAAACCTTAGATCACCTTTATATTCGGGTGATCTCACCGATAATTGCCGCCTTTGTGGTTATCATGACCATTATGTTTGGGCTTGGGCTTATTGATGCTCGCTTAGCAAATACGCTAGGTGGTATTATGCTCACCCTGCTGGTGGTATTACCTTTTGTATTTTATTATGCCGGAAAGCCCATTGGTCGTGATCTCACAGATCTAAGAGGGCAATATCGCACCGTACTCACCAGTATGTTACAAGGGCAAGCTGAATTAACAATTTTTGGCGCCCTTCCCCGCTTTAGACAAAATTTAGCGCAACTTGAAGCACGCTGGCTGCGCCGTCAAGCACAACAAGCTAACTTAACTGGTTTATCTCAATCGCTAATGATTTTAGCCTCGGGATTAACCGCCACACTGATTTTATGGTTAGCTGCCGATGGTATTGATGCCCACTTTATGCCAGAAGCACTCATCGCTCTCTTTACTTTCTGTGCATTAGCGGCATTTGAATCGCTCGGCCCGGTGACTGTCGCATTTCAACATTTAGGGCAAGTCATGACATCGGCTACGCGTATTACGCATTTAATTGAGCAACAACCCGATGTCACCTTCCCAGCCCAAGGGGGAGAGATAAAACCGAGCGCCTCATTAACACTACGGGATGTCTGCTTTACCTATCCTAATCAACCCATGCCTGTGATCAATCATGTTGATCTCACCATTGAAGCAGGACAACATGTGGCATTACTGGGTAAAACGGGTTGTGGTAAATCAACACTCTTACAATTAGTCAATCGCGCGTTCGATCCCTCTCAGGGCGTGATCACATTAAATCATTTATCTCTTGCTGATTATGATGAAGCGACATTACGTTCAATGATGTCTGTTGTACCTCAACGTGTGCATGTTTTTAGCCATACTTTAAGAGAGAACTTAATTATGGCAAAAGAAGATGCGACAGATGAAGAGCTTACTCATGTTCTACGCCAAGTTGGTCTTGAACAACTGGTCGAAAATGATGAAGGTTTAAATGCATGGATGGGTGATGGTGGAAGACAGCTTTCTGGAGGCGAACAACGACGTTTAGGGCTGGCAAGAGCCATACTCCATAATGCACCACTTATTTTACTTGATGAGCCAACAGAAGGTCTTGATGCAGATACAGAGCAACAGATCCTCGCGCTATTACAGCAACATTGCCAAGGCAAAGCGGTATTAATGATCACCCACCGGCTTTCTGGGTTAGATAAAATGGATAAAATTTGTGTGATGGATGGCGGTCACATTGTCGAAACCGGCACGCATCGTCAGTTATTACAACAGCAAGGTCAGTATGCTAAATTTCATCAAAGACAAGCATTGTTAATGCCACATGATGAGGCGTAATATGCCGTTGTTTCAATTAGATGAACACGATGTGACTTTTCCTGCCCCCCATTTGGCTTTAAAAGAGCCAAGTGGGTTATTGGCAATTGGTGGCGATATTTCCCCTGCTCGTTTGAAAGAGGCTTATCAAACGGGGATTTTCCCTTGGTATACACCTCATGAAACGCCGTTATGGTGGTCACCCGATCCCCGAGCCGTCTTACCCGCAGGAACATTGCATATTGGTCGTACGTTACGTAAGTTTTTACGCCAAGCGCCTTATACCATCACCTTAAATCAGGCATTCTCTGATGTCATTGAGGCCTGTAGTGTACGTGATGAGGGAACTTGGATAGGCCCTGATATAAAAAACGGCTATCGGGCATTGCACCAACAAGGAGAAGCCCATTCGGTAGAAGTTTGGGAGGGCGACGAATTGGTCGGTGGTTTATATGGGGTTAACGTTGGTGCCGTTTTCTGCGGTGAATCAATGTTTAGTCGTCGAAATAATGCTTCTAAATGTGCCTTTGTTGCTTTTTATAACCATTTTCTGCGTTATGGGGGTCAACTATTTGATTGCCAAGTGTTAAACTCTCATACGGCAGCATTAGGTGCGATAGAAATTGCCAGAGATCGCTATTTAGAGGCGCTATCTCGTTGGAAAAAGGTGATTATTGATAAAAAGTGTTGGTATCAGCAATCGTTGGAATTATAATCACCACTCGTTTTTGTAAAGCCCATCAGATTTTAAATAGAATTTCACTGCTGTGGTCTATACAAAAATTCATCTTGCACATCCAAAGTGTGGTTTGGATGTTGTTATTTTATTGCAATAAATACCGCACAATAAAGAATTATGACTTGTGTTATTAACCTTGTTTTTCAGCAACTAAAACACAAGTAACGGTAAGGAATATTAACTTGTTAGCAAAGCAAACATCTTTGTTAACCAATAACATTCCTTTACATAGGACAATATTTTCGGCATTATCTTGCCGTTTAAAAAATATGGTTATTAAAACTTAGAGGATTAGATGGCCAAAGAAGACAACATTGAAATGCAAGGCACTGTACTGGATACTCTGCCAAACACGATGTTCCGTGTAGAATTAGAAAACGGACACGTCGTTACCGCTCATATTTCAGGAAAAATGCGTAAAAACTATATTCGTATCCTGACAGGCGACAAGGTTACCGTTGAGCTGACCCCATATGACCTGAGCAAAGGCCGTATCATCTTCCGTAGCCGTTGATCCCAATCCATTCTCTCCCGCAATATCATCATTTCGGGTGAAAAAAAACACCACAGGCAAAGCATGAATTGATGCTGACCTGTGGTGTCTGCTTTTTAGCCTAAGATAAACCGCTATTATTAAATAACGGTATCTTCTTTTTTAGCCAATTTTTCTTGGCTAGTAAATTGGTACTGTAATTTATTTTCTTGGTCATTTAAGGTCACAGAAACCGAGCCGCCATTAACTAACGAGCCAAACAGAATTTCATTGGCTAATGGTTTTTTCAGATTTTCTTGAATTACGCGCGCCATAGGTCTTGCTCCCATTGCTTTATCGTAACCTTTATCACTTAACCATTGGCGAGCTTCTTGACTTACCTCTAGCGATACCCCTTTATCATCCAATTGAGCTTGTAACTCGACAATAAATTTATCAACCACCATAGCAATAATATCGGCTGATAGCGCATTAAACCAAATAATGCCATCTAAACGGTTACGAAACTCTGGGGAAAACGCTTTTTTGATTTCAACCATGGCATCAGTGCTATGATCTTGTTCAGTAAACCCTATCGATTTACGTTGCGTTTCATGAACACCCGCATTGGTTGTCATCACCAAAATCACATTACGAAAATCAGCTTTACGGCCATTATTATCAGTAAGTGTTCCGTTATCCATCACTTGTAGCAGAATGTTAAACACATCGGGATGTGCTTTTTCAATCTCATCAAGTAACACTACAGAATAAGGGTTTTTAATCACCGCATCTGTGAGTAATCCACCTTGATCAAAACCAACATAACCAGGAGGTGCCCCAATTAAACGACTTACCGTATGTCGTTCCATATATTCAGACATATCAAAGCGCAGTAGCTTAATATTAAGCGCTTTCGCCAACTGGACCGTTACTTCTGTTTTACCCACCCCAGTAGGTCCGGCGAATAAGAAAGAGCCAACCGGCTTATTCTCTTGCCCTAAACCTGCTCGGCTCATTTTGATAGATTCAGCCAAGGCATGAATAGCTTGATCTTGACCGAACACCAACATTTTTAATTGGTTATCCAGATTTTTTAGCATTGACTTATCACTGCTAGAAACCGTTTTTTCTGGAATGCGGGCAATTTTTGCTACTACCGATTCAATATCAGAGACATTAATCGTCTTTTTACGTTTACTTGGTGCAATTAAACGGGTTTTCGCACCGGCTTCATCAATAACATCAATGGCTTTATCAGGAAGGTGTCTATCAGTAATGTATTTAACCGATAAATCAACAGCTGCCTGAATTGCCTTATTGGTATAACGCACATCGTGATGTGCTTCATACTTCTGACGCAATCCCTTAATAATCAATACGGTTTCATCTGCCGAAGGCTCAATTACATCAATTTTTTGGAAACGACGAGCCAAGGCGCGATCTTTTTCAAAGATCTGACTAAATTCTTGATAAGTGGTTGAACCAATCACACGAATACGACCACTTGATAATAGTGGTTTAATTAAGTTAGCGGCATCAACTTGTCCACCAGAGGCGGCACCAGCACCAATGATGGTATGAATTTCATCGATAAATAAGATACTTTTTTCATCTTTTTCAAGTGTTTTCAATAACGCTTTAAAGCGTTTTTCGAAATCACCACGATATTTGGTTCCTGCTAATAAAGATCCAATATCAAGAGAATAGAGCGTGCAGCCTTTCATCACATCAGGCACATCATTTTGTTCAATACGCCATGCGAGCCCTTCTGCAATTGCCGTTTTACCGACACCCGATTCACCGACCAGTAATGGGTTATTTTTACGTCGACGACATAAGACTTGTATCGTTCTTTCTAATTCCGCTTGACGGCCGATAAGTGGATCAATTTTACCCTGACGCGCCAACTGGTTTAAGTTAGTGGTAAAATTATCCATGCGATCATCGCCTTGTGGCATCTCTTGTTGAGATTGTGCATTTATATCGCCCATATCAGACTGATCATCACTGTTTTGTTGATCATCTTTTAAAATGCCATGAGAGATAAAATTAACCACATCAAGACGGCTAACATCATGTTTACGTAGTAGATAAGCGGCGTGAGACTCTTGCTCACTAAAAATCGCCACTAGCACATTGGCACCGGAAACTTCATTTTTACCTGAAGATTGCACATGGAACACAGCACGTTGTAATACACGTTGAAAACTCAAGGTTGGCTGTGTTTCTCTATCGACATGCTCGGGTAAAATAGGTGTCGTTTTACGAATAAAGATTTCAAGCTCTTCGCGTAAGACTGCTAAATCGACTTTACAAGCTTCCAATGCTTCACGCGCCGATTTGTTACTTAATAGCGCCAGCAACAGGTGCTCTACAGTCATAAATTCGTGTCTGTTATCACGGGCTTTCGCGAATGCAATGTTAAGACTAAGCTCTAATTCGTGATTAAGCATAAGCACCTCCTCCTTAAAAGACTCACCGGACTACGCTTTTTCCAGTGTACACAAAAGTGGATGGCCATTCTCTCTGGCGTATTGATTCACTTGTGCAACTTTAGTTTCAGCGATATCCGCACTATAGACACCACACACTCCCTTCCCTTTATGATGAACGTCCAACATAATTTGTGTGGCTTTTTCTTCGTTAAGAAAAAAATACATTGTTAATACTTCTACAACAAAATCCATGGGGGTGTAATCATCATTATTCAAGATCACCTTATACATCGCAGGTGGCTCATTTAACTGAGAGACCTTCTCCCCTAGTGTAGTTTCTGTTAAAAAATCAAACTGACCCATTGTTATGTGTTACTCATTGGTTTGTTAAACGTCACGACTCACTATGACATTCAGTTTACCATCTCATAGGAAAGTCTGCCTATCAACGGTTTTTTATTAACTCTTTTTCTACCAAAATAAATAACAAAGCGTTAGCTACATCAAAGTTTCACCTACTCGGAACATTTTCTTGCTCATCTCCCCCTTGACGATTGAAACAATTAATTAGAGTATGTTTTATGAACAGCTCAGTAAATATACTGAAAGTAATGTTAAGTAAATAAAGACAAGTATATGAGAGAAGCTAAGTATGGAGACAGGTACAGTTAAGTGGTTTAACAACGCTAAGGGTTTTGGTTTCATTACCCCTGCCGCAGGTGGCGAAGATATTTTTGCCCATTATTCATCAATAAGAATGGAAGGCTACCGCACACTGAAAGCGGGTCAGAAAGTTAATTATAGCACAATAAAAGGACCTAAAGGGGAGCATGCTGATCTTATCATTCCTATTATCGAATAATGGTTAAGTAAGTATGATGTGGATAATATTTTATCCGCTCTCGCTCCTTATTTCGTCCATTTTCACACTTTAAACAGAAAATGACGCTCACATTATCATACCAATAAAAGCCCTTATCTTTTGAAAGATAGGGCTTTTGATCTTTTATAGACTACCGCTATTTTACTCTCTCGCTAAGGCATCAATAGGGTTCATTTTGGCCGCATTTCTCGCTGGTAAAAAACCAAAAATAACCCCAATTGCTGTAGAGCAAGCAAAAGCACTTATCAGTGCCGTGGGCTGGAACACAAAATGCCAATTGGGTAGCATCATGCTGGCAAACATAGCAATCGCAAATGAAAGGCTAATACCTAATAATCCTCCCACCAAACACACCAGTACTGACTCAATTAAAAATTGTTGCATAACATCACTGGCTCGTGCGCCTACCGCCATACGAATACCAATTTCCCGAGTCCTTTCCGTAACAGAAACCAACATGATATTCATCACGCCAATCCCCCCTACCACCAGCGAAATAACCGCTACCAAGGTTAAAAACAGTTGCATAGTTTGCGTGGTTTTTTCAGCCGCTTTAATAAAGCTATCAATGTTATAAGTAAAAATATCTTTTTTACCATGCCGGATCGTTAATAAGCGGAGAATTTGTTGCTCAGCAACACTCGCATCATAGTCCTCTTTTACTTTTACCGTGATGTTATCTAAATAACTACGATTATAAATTCGACTACTTAGCGTACTGTAAGGCACCCAGACACGTAATGACTTATTATCACCAAAAGTGGATTTTTGCTCTGCAACCACACCTATGATAGTAGAAGGAATATTACGAATAATAATTTGCTCGCCAATCACCGCTTGTTTATTCGGGAAAAAACGATGACGAGTATTTTCATCAATAACGACTACTTGCGCTTGGCGATGGATCATATCAGGCGTAAAAGTGCTCCCCTGTGCAAATTTCAACGCATACACTGAAAAATAATCCTCGTTAACACCAGAAACTGTTGCCGGCGCATCTTGATTACCACGACGTAATCGAGAGCTAAAGTAAATCTGTGGTGTCACTGATTGTATATAAGATTGCTGTTTTAACGCATCAACATCTTGAATGGTTAAGGATTGTTTATCTTCTGGTGAATCACTACCAAGCTCCTTACCCGGATAGATATCAATGGTATTGGCGCCAATCGCTTTTATATCTGCTAAGACCCTATCTTTGGCAGCATCACCAATAACAATAATGGTGACAACAGAGGCAATGCCAATAATGATCCCCAACATTGTCAGCAAGGTACGAATTTTATTCACCACCATTGCTCGCCAAGCCATGTTTAATGCCTGCGTAAAACGTCCAATGACTTGCTGAAAATAAGAGGCGGTTTGGATCGCAGGTGGTACCTTTTTCACTGGTGCAGAATGGTGATTATTATTATCGCTAATAATTTGACCATCTTTAATTTCAATAATACGATCGGCTTGTTGGGCAATTAATGGATCGTGAGTGACAATAATCACCGTATGCCCTTGTTGATTTAATTGCTTTAAGATAGCCATTACCTCTTTACCCGATTGGCTATCTAATGCCCCCGTTGGCTCATCGGCGAGGATCACTTCTCCACCATTCATTAATGCGCGGGCAATACTGACTCTTTGCTGTTGACCTCCGGAAAGCTGACTTGGTCGATAGTGAATACGCTCTGCTAAACCAAGGCGAGTTAATAGCGCACGGGCGCGCTCTTTTCTTTGCTCTGTACTTTTACCTGCATATATGGCGGGGATCTCCACATTTTGCTCAGCAGTTAAATGCGCCATCAAATGGTAGCGTTGAAAAATAAAGCCAAAATGTTCGCGACGTAGCGCAGCCAGTTGGTCACTTTCCATATCTGCCACACATTGCCCAGCCACTTTATATTCACCGCTGCTTGGCTTATCTAGGCAACCTAATATGTTCATTAGCGTTGATTTCCCAGAGCCTGACGCACCAATAATCGCGACCATTTCCCCAGCATTAATCGTCAGTGAAATCTGATCTAGTACCACCGTGTCTTCTTCACCATTGGTATATAAACGGCTTACGTTGTTGAGCTCTAGTAATGCAGACATTATGACTCTCCTGCAATCTCACCGAGGATCACGTCATCATTTTCATTTAATCCACTAATGACTTCTGCATAAACATCTGTACGAATACCGATTTTAACTACGCGTTTTTCAGGCTGCCCATTGACGAGAACCTCTACTTGATATTCATTTATGCCCACATCCTCCCCTAATGCTGATAATGGCACTAAGAGAATATCTTTTTTATGCTCAAGGAGAATTTTAACTTGTGCTGTCATTTGTAAACGCAACAAATGTTGTTCATTGGGGACTTCAAAACGTGCATAGTAAAAAATCGCATCATTGATTTTTTCAGGTGTGGGTAAAATATCTTTTAACTTACCATTGAAGGCTTTATCTGGTGCTCCTAATACAGTAAAAGAGGCTTTGAGATCAGGTTTTAAATAGATAACATCTGCCTCAGAAACTTCGGCTTTTACTAACATGGTATCTAAATCAGCTAATGTTAATATGGTTGGTGCTTCTTGAGCTGCAATGACTGTCTGCCCTTCAAGGGTTTTGATAAAAGTGACCACACCATCCATCGGCGCAGTAATACGGGTATATTGCAAATTAGTTCTTGCGGTATCCAGTGTTGCCTGATTTTTTCTAATTTGTGCTTCATAAGTCGCCACTCGGGCTTTTTTGACTTCAACGTCTGTTTTAGTGCGATCAAGCTCTTCTTGGGCTATAACATGTGTGCCAATCAGCTTTAATTGACGTTGATAAGTCAATTGCGCCAAACGTAATTCGGCTTTAGCTTGCTGTAAATTAGCCGTCAGTTCATTATTAGTTTCTTGAGATTCCGCGACCTCATTTTGTGCTTTTTTCGGATCAATAATCGCCAGCAGATCGCCTTTTTTTACTACATCCCCTTCTTTTACATATAAGGTTTGTAGCTGACCACTCACCTGCGCACCAACATCGACTTTACGTACCGCATCTAATTTGCCCGTTGCTGTGACTTCTTTGGAAAGCTCCCCACGAGTAATTTTTTGTGTTTGATAACTAGGTAAATGCTCTTTCGGCCAGAAAAAAAATAAGCCTATGGCAATAAAAATCAAAATAGCAGCTATAATCTTCCCTTGCTTTTTAGTTAGGAAAAAAGCCATGAAATATCCTTCTTATACAATAAGAGTGAAATAAAAAATAAAGTCCTGTTGGTAATAACCTAAAATCACCCTTAACTTTTTCGATAATAAAAACACAATGAGATATCTATGCTCCTATAAATAGAAGCATAAAAAAATGACTTAATTGGCTTTTCCTCTCGCAAGCCATGCTACCCGAGAAAACATCACCTTTAATAAAGTAGGAATAGCATCAATACCTCGTTGTGCAGCATTATTAGCAACCGTTAAGGCAAGATCAGGCTTTGATGAACGTTGTATCGCTTTTATGATCACACGTCTTACTGGCCATTTTTCATTATCAGGAACACCCGCAACCTCATGATAGACATTGCGAAAACCTTCTTTATATAAATAGTGTTCCATATCTAATGCTGGCAACCGTGTTAATCGGTCACGCTCCGCATCATTTCTTTTTGCGGCAAATTCTTTAACGGTGGCGGCGTATTTTTTACCCGCCTCATCGCCATCAACCAACGTATGCCATTCTATACCCATATAGGTAGCATACTTTAACAGTGGCTTAAGTCCGCACTGCGCAAACTCAATGACTTTGATCCCTTCAGATTCAAAGAAGTAGTTACATTGTCTGGCTAATTCGTTCATTAGCCAGATTTCCGTTTCCCCTTCGACCAATAACCAACAACGAGCAAAGAGTGCAGAAGGTCGGTTATAACGAATATGAAAAGAGATACGACGCTCTTCTTCTGCATGAAGTTGTTTGTCGCCAAGTCGATAAGCGGCAACTTTATCTGTATCACGTACTAATCGACAAACACTTTGTAGTGGTGCTAAGGAGAGTAACTCCCCTGAATTGGTTGTCGTAATGCGTTGCAAAGAAAAGAGATTTAATAATCCCCATGCCACAGAAAGCATAATAGGGTGTAAGCGAGTTTCAGGGTTTTCTACAATCACTATCGGTCTTGCGTAAGGATCAAGTTCGACACTGCCTCGTGACTGTAAAATAGAAGAGAACATACCTAAGATAATTAAACGAATATTGCGCTGATTAGGTTTCGCTAAAATCTTATTAATATTTTCTAGTGCATGCCATCCTCGAATATGTGGCTCACTGACTTTGCGATGTTTCAAATGAGATTTAAACAGTAGCGCACCGTGATCAGCAAAATAGTGTCCTAATAACTGTTGCATTGCATCTAACCCTTCACGTAAATCTTCATCTGATAAATTGTCTGGGTTATTAATTAATGCTTTCGTTAATTCACTCATCTTATTATTAAATGCTTCACGATGAGGCTCATTATGAGAGTCAATAACTTCTGTTGTTAAATTAGGTATAAAACGCGCATCCTGTAAGCGCAATACTGGATAAAGGCGCACAATTTCAGCAATAATCGCTTTGGTCTGTCCATTCGCTAAACGGATCTGTTTACCTTCTTTATCCAGAAAATAACGAAAGGTTTTGACATTTTGCTGCTCATCTAATTCTGCACTAATACGGTAATAAATATGCTTACGAGCGTCCCCATTAGCTATCCATACGGGTGCTAATTTACGAAAACGATACGAGCGATGACGACCAGGACGTGATTCGGTAAAAGTCAGAATAATTTGTAGGTTTTTTTTACTGTTTTCTGGCTCATTAGGTAAACGATGAAAATCTTCTGCTGTAAAAGCATATTGATAAGTTTCGATCCCCAAACTCAAGGTTAACGCATCAAGTAATGAAGTTTTACCCCATGCATTTTCGCCAACCAAAACCGTATTCATATCAAGGGGGAGAGAAAGGCGATTAAGCCCCCGAAATCCTGCTATTTCCACTCTTTCTAAATACATAAATTCCCTCTCAGGTCGCAACTCAGTTGTTATGGTTCATCTATTGCATCTCTATCAACTTTATACGCTTTCTGATAATAATTTTACTTAATGACTTATTTTTATTAAAACACAGTTCCTCATGAGCGTAATAAAATTTACTCAACTATTCGACACATAACTAATTAGCTCATTTTTCAAACAATTAAGGCTATATTAATCAGATCGTGCTAGGCTCTTCTTCTGTAATAAAAATTTTCAACTTATCGCGGTTTCTATATCCACATAACTATTAGCAAATGTTATAATGCAATTCGCGTTATTAGTTTATTTTATGATTTTGACAACACTCAGTAAGGAATAGAAATGCTATCAGGGTTATTGATTATCCTATTGCCCCTGTTTATAGGGTATTTGATTAAGTTAAACAATCGCCCTTTGCTTCAATTGGCTAACCGTTTACTTAGTGCAATGGTCTATGTGATCCTCTTTTTAATGGGGGTTAGCTTAGCCATGTTAGATAATATTGGTGAAAATTTATTTTCTATCCTTGCCTATGCCAGTGTCTTCTTTATCTGTACTTTTGGTGCCAATCTGCTGTTTTTATGGTTGCTGGATAAAAAAGATCCTTGGCATGTCCCTGCACATAAACAAGCTAAGCCCCCTTCACGTATCAAAATGGTACTCGAATCACTACAACTTTGTGGTGTAGTGGTAGTAGGTTTTTTTGTCGGTTTAACCGGATGGTCAATTTTTGGTTATGCATCTCAAGCCAGCCAAGGCGCACTTATCTTTTTATTATGGCTTGTTGGTCTACAATTACGTAATAGTGGCATGAGTCCAAAGCAGATCTTAATTAATCGTCGCGGTACTACCATTGCAATAGTGATGGCAATAAGTGCCCTTGCAGGTGGTGCATTAGCAGCTTATTTACTCGGATTACCCACAAAAATGGGATTAGCGATAGCCTCTGGTTATGGTTGGTATTCTTTATCGGGGATCGTATTAACCGATGCGTTTGGCCCGGTAATTGGTAGTACCGCTTTCTTTAATGACTTAATGCGTGAATTAGCCGCCATCATGCTAATTCCCATTATTGTTAATCGTTATAGAAATACGGCATTAGGTATTTGTGGTTCAACTTCTATGGACTTTACGCTACCTGTATTACAACGCAGCGGAGGGGTTGCCATAGTTCCTGCTGCAATTGTGCATGGCTTCGTATTAAGTTTGGTCACACCAATCTTAATGGCGTTCTTTACTTCATAGAAAATTTTGTAACAATAGTATTATTACGTCTTTTCTTACAGTGGGTTAACGATGAATCAACAGCGTGTATTGGTATTAGGTGCCAGTGGACATATTGGACAAAATCTTATTCCTGCCTTAATAGCACAAGGCCATCAAGTCACCGCCGGTGCTCGTAGAGTCGATTGGATGATGTCGCAAGGGTGGCAAAATACACGCTGTGTATTTGTTGATTTACACGATCCCAAAACATTACGAGATGTCATCCGTAATACGGATATTGTGTATTACCTTGTACACAGTATGGGAGATGCCCATAACCTTATCGAACAAGAGCGCCAAGCGGCATTGAACGTCGTAGATGCTTTAGAAGAGAGTGACGTTAAACAAATTATTTTTTTAAGTGCGCTCCAACATAAAGATCAACCCTACTCTCCCCATCTTGTTGCCCGCAAGCTCACGGGAGAAGTACTTAGAACCAGCTCTATTCCTGTGACGGAAATCCGCACCTCTATGATTGTCGGCCCCGGCTCGGCCGCTTTTGAGATCATGCGAGATATGGTATATAACTTACCGATATTAACCCCGCCGCGTTGGGTGCGTTCAAAATCATCCCCTATTGCGTTAAAAAATTTAATTTACTATTTAACAGAAATTATTCATCACCCAACCCATCAACACCGCATTTTTGATGCCGGTGGCCCTGAATATATTAGCTATCAAACACTTTTTGAGCGCTTTATTAACATCTCCGGCAAAAAACGATTACTGATCCCTTTACCTATCCCCGCCAGTATTATTTCTGCTGGGTTTATTAGTCTAATAACTTCAGTTCCCACTTCAATCGCCAAGGAGCTTATCCAAGGGCTTAAATACGATCTTCCCGCTAAAGATGCCTCTTTACGCAAGCTGATCCCACAAAAGTTAATTTCTTTTGATGACGCAGTCAGAGAAACACTCGCAGATGAAGAAGCGGCTTTAGATGATCAAGATTGGGGTTACTCTCCTGAAGTACGTAACCGTTGGAAACCCGGCTATGGCTATTATCCCAAAAATGCCGGATGTACAGTGTCAACACCAGCAAGTGCGGCGGCACTTTGGCATGTCGTTCAGCAAATTGGTGGTGAACAAGGTTATTTTTATGGTAATGCATTATGGAAAACGCGTGCTTTATTAGATGATCTTGTCGGCAACAACGTCACTTATGGGCGCCCTCAGCGTGAAACGCTAGCGCTAGGTGATATGATTGATGGTTGGCGGGTAATAAAGTTAGAGCCTGAAAAACAACTGACTTTACTCTTCGGTATGAAAGCCCCCGGTTTAGGGCGCCTCTCTTTTACTATTCACGATAGTGGTAACCTACGCTCATTAGATGTCCGTGCTTGGTGGCATCCTGCTGGTTTTAGTGGTTTACTCTATTGGTTTGCCATGATGCCAGCCCATTTATTTATTTTTAAAGGTATGGCTCAAACCATCTCAACTTGCGCCTATAGATTGGATAAAAATTCACCTAAAAAGCCCGAGTAATCGTCCTAATATCCATTTTTAAGTAAAAAAAGCAATTTTTTATGCACTATTAGTTGCATAATTATTCTCATCGTTTTATCATTTGAAACAGTTAATGACTATTCAAAAAAAACGCATGAGTATTCAATTAAAAAATATAAATTGTTTCTACGGTTCGCACCAAGCACTCTATGATATTAATCTAGAATGTTCTGCTGGTGAAACAATGGTTCTGTTAGGACCAAGTGGTGCGGGTAAGAGCTCTCTAATGCGGGTTCTAAACTTATTAGAAATGCCTCGTTCTGGTGAATTAGACATTGCTGGTCTACATTTTGATTTTGGCCAGCAACCGAATGCGAAAGCGATTCGTACATTACGCCAAAATGTTGGCATGGTTTTTCAGCAATATAATTTATGGCCACACTTAACGGTTCTTGATAATTTAATTGAAGCACCTTGTCGTGTATTAGGCTTGGCAAAACCGCAAGCTAAAGAAAAAGCGATGAAATTACTTGAGCGTTTACGTTTAAGTGATTATGCACAACGTTTTCCACTGCATTTATCCGGTGGACAACAGCAACGTGTTGCCATTGCAAGAGCATTAATGATGGAGCCTCAAGTACTGTTATTTGATGAACCAACGGCAGCACTTGATCCAGAAATTACGGCTCAAGTTGTTGATATCATAAAAGAGCTTTCTGAAACTGGGATCACACAAGTTATTGTGACCCATGAAGTTGAAATTGCGCGCAAAGCCGCAAGCAAAGTTGTATATATGGAAAACGGCCGTATTATAGAGCAAGGTGATAATCATCATTTCACTGCCCCTCAAACGGAAGCTTTTGCTAATTACTTGTCACACTAAATCGGGATCTGACAATGAAAAAAATATTATTTGCAGCACTTCTGACCAGTATTACACTTTCTGCAACAGCGGCTGATAAAGAGACTATTCGTTTTGCTACTGAGGCAACTTATCCTCCATTTGAAATGATTGATGCAAACAATCAAATCGTTGGTTTTGATGTAGATTTAGCAAATGCCATGTGTGAAAAAATTAATGCTGAATGTACTTTTACCAATCAATCATTTGATAGCTTAATTCCTAGCTTAAAATTCCGTCGTTTTGACGCATTAATGGCGGGAATTGATATTACGCCTGAGCGTCAAAAACAGGTAGATTTTACTGATTCTTACTATGACAACTCAGCGGTCTTTATCACCGTGACAGGTAAAATTTCCGATGTTGCAAGTTTAAAAGGCAAGCAAATTGGTGTCCAAAATGGGACAACCCATCAGAAATTCATCAATGAACAACATAAAGAGATGAAAACGGTGCCTTATGACAGTTACCAAAATGCCGTGTTAGACCTAAAAAATGGTCGTATCGAGGCTATCTTTGGTGATACCGCTGTGGTTAATGAATGGCTGAAAAAGAATCCGGAATTAGGCATTGTCGGTGATAAGGTCACTGATCCTAACTATTTTGGTACAGGCCTTGCTATTGCAGTAAGAAAAGGTAATGCTGATTTACAAGATAAATTAAACAAAGCATTATCTGAAGTAAAAGCCGATGGCACCTATGATGTCATTTATAAAAAATGGTTTGAATAATTATAGTTAATAACAACAATAGCTTAATAAATGAATGAAATAACAACGCTAGCAGGTGCGACCGTGACTACGGTCACACTTGCTATTTCTGCTCTTATTATCGGATTAGTTCTAGCCATGCTGTTTACTGCGTGGGAATCCGCAAAGTGGAAAGCCTTTGCTTTTCTAGGAACTTGCTGGGTAACACTAATTAGAGGACTGCCAGAAATGCTGGTGGTTCTTTTTGTCTATTATGGCACCTTACAAGGTGTCATGATGCTCATGGATGGTATTGAATTAGGTCCTTTCACCTTACAATTTGACTTTGGTGATACTGAATCTTTACCTTTCTATTGTGGTGTTATCGCCCTTTCACTTCTGTATGCGTCTTACGCTTCACAAACTTTACGTGGTGCATTAAAAGCCGTGCCAACCGGACAGTGGGAAGCAGGACAGGCATTGGGTATGGGAAAAATCACCATTTTTTTCCGCTTTATCATGCCTCAAATGTGGCGTCACGCGTTACCCGGACTCGGTAATCAGTGGTTAGTGCTCTTAAAAGATACCGCTTTAGTCTCATTAATTAGCGTTAATGATTTAATGCTACAAACCCAGAGTATTGCCAATCGTACTCAAGAGCCTTTTACTTGGTATAGCATTGTGGCACTTATCTATTTAGCCATTACATTAGTCAGCCAATATATTCTGAAATGGTTAGAGATGAGAACGACCCGATTTGAACGGAGTGCCTCATAATGTGGGATTATATTGTTGATATTTTACCAGGCTTACCGACCAGTTTATCACTGACTTTTGTTGCGCTCTTAGTCGCCTTTACGTTATCGGTATTAATGACTTTTATTTTGGCATTAAAAGTCCCTGTTATTTCACCTATCGTAAAAGTCTATATTACATTGTTTACTGGCACACCTTTGTTGGTACAATTTTTCTTAATCTATTATGGACCAGGACAATTCCCCTCATTAAAAGAATATCCTCTGTTGTGGGAATTATTATCCACACCTTGGTTTTGCGCCATGGTGACATTAGCATTAAATAGTGCGGCTTATTCAACACTCCTTTTCCACGGTGCAGTCAGGGCGATACCTGCTGGACAATGGCAATCCTGCCAAGCTTTAGGTATGTCGCCATTACAAACAGCGAATGTCATCTTACCTTATGCTTTTAAACGCGCCCTTTCTTCTTATTCCAATGAAGTGGTGCTGATTTTCAAGAGTACTTCTCTTGCTAGCACTATCACTTTACTTGAGCTAACCGGTTATAGCCGACAAGTCTTTGGGCAAAATTATGATGTGATGGTATTTGTTGCTGCAGGCATTATTTATTTAGCTATCAATGGAATACTGACACTGTTAATGAGATTAATTGAGAAGAAAGCCTTAGCTTTTGAACATCGTGATTAGTGCTACTTAAATCATTACACCACGTTTTTTGCTTTAAAATTAACCCCCAAAGTTGAACAACCGCTTTGGGGGTTATTAAGTTGTGCTGTTAAAATTATCAAGCGTTAACGGCAATAATATGTTATTGCGATTAAATGAGCGTTTAACTTTGTTGTAAAACCAAGAGCGTCAACACTTCATAATGAGCAGTATGAGGGAACATATCAAACAGTTGTACTCTATCGATACGATAATGAGAAAGTTGTTGTATATCTTTTGCCATCGTTTGAGCATTACAACTGGAATAGAGGATAAAACGAGGCTTCATACTATTTAAATAGTCGCATAACGTTTCGCCAATACCTCGTCGTGGCGGATTAACCAGTACTAATTCAGGAACAGACTCTTTTGCTAAAGCAAAACCAGTAGAGTCCAGCGCTTGAAATTCTACATGCTCTAACCCTAATTCATTGGCGGATAAACGTGCACATTCAATCGCTTCTGGACTAATCTCAATGCCTGTTAATTCCGTGTTTTTTTGTGCGCAATGTAAGCCAAACCCCCCTGAGCCACAAAAGAGATCCCATAACCGGTTTATCTGCAACTCTTTGACCCAATGCCCTGCCGTTGCATACAGTGACGCGGCAACATCGGGATTGGTTTGAAAAAAACCTTTCGGGCGAATATGTAACGGAATCTCATTAAAATATTCATCTAAAAAGGTTTTCTCTGTTAATACAATTTCTTGCTCACCTTCCAATATCGCCATATGGACAGGTTGGATATTCACCGAAATAACGGCTAATTGGGGTAATTGAGCCTGTAACCATGGTAATGCTTGGCGAAGTTGCGCCAGTTTTTTTTTCTGAGCGCAGCACAAAACGTAGCATCATGCTGTGATTGTGGCGACTTTCTGTTAATAAAATAAACTTTAGCTCGCCTCGACGACGTTCCACGTTATAAGGCACTAATCCTGCTTTGGCAATAAAGGTTTTTAATATTGGAAAAACCGGTTCAAAAGAAGCGGGATAGAGTGGGCATTGGCATAAATCAACACCTTCCCCCTCTGGTTTACGTAACCCTAAAATCGGTTTTTCGACACTACCACTTACTACCATTTTCGCTTTATTACGAAATTTAACTTGTTGGCTTTCTACCGGCGCTAATTGAGTAAACGCGTAGTTTTTGGGCAATAAGTCTAATAGATTATGTTGTTTTTGATTAATTTGTTCGGAATAAGCAAGAGAAAGCCACCCACAAGAGTGGCAATCACCCGCACTGGAGCGTGCGCATTGCATAAGATTTTGTGACCGTTATAGATAGTAATTAATGTACAGTATATGAAGAGTCTGTTGATGATGATGTTATGTCTAGATCTTCATCTTCTTCATTTTCTTGTCTTTCGCCATACAGAAAATCATTATTAAAGATCTCACTGATCACTTCTGCTGACTGCTCTTCAGCCTTATGTAAAAACAGCTCGAACTGATTAAATGATAGTCCCACAGCAATAGGTAAAGATTGGCTCAAAACTAATTTCGGTAAGTTTTCATCGCTAATTTCTAGGAACGTCTTAATAAATAGGGAACTTGCATTAATTTGACTAAGATTTGCCATAACAGGCACTATCGCTGATGGTTTTAATTCAGCAATAGCGGTAAAAACAAGCACATCATCAAGCACATCAATTTTAGCATCAAAAATACCATTGATATATTGAAGATGAGGTAAATGTAACGCCTGACAAGAGTCACATTCATAGAAAGCAATCTGTAATTCATCCAGCCAAGATTTCAGCTGATCCAGATCGATAGTAACAACAGCGTCCATTAAATAACCTTTACGCGCTAAAAATAAGAGTGCTTTTCTGCATTGACGTTATTTTGCCACTTTTTTCACCAGAAGGCAGTAATAAATAGAAAAACGCCACAAATAAAGTCAAGTGACAAAGAGGCTAAGTCACCTAGCCTCTTTCACTCATCATGATATAAAACTGTATTTATTTTTCGTTATGTGGCTTTTTCTTTTTATTTTCAGTTGCCTTAGTATCAATACCTAAGAAGGTTAAACGATAGATCGCTCGCCAAACGATATGTATTGCAGGTGGGATCATACAAAGCACCCCTAAAACAACCAAGGTCAATTGCCCTGTATAGGTTGTTAACCATTCCGGTGAAGTCATATATTGATTAATATATAAGTAAGCGATAACCAATAGCACAATACCAATTAGTTCAATAATAATAATTGGCTTTGGCATATCTGATAGTGTTTTCATATCCCGTTTAGAGGGCTTTTCCATGTTGTCTCCGTTCATCACCTTGCACTAGTCCTATATCATGATTCAGCAAATTGATATAATTTATTACACTAAAAGGCAATAACTGTTTTTGTTTATTCGAATAAAAAGGCATAGTATTCACAAATAAAGACTATTATGCCTGAATTTATTTCCTCAATAAGGAGTGTCGTATGTTTGTTGTAATTTTTGGTCGTCCTGGTTGCCCATATTGTGTCCGAGCTAAACAACTTGCTGAAACCTTGTCTGAAAAACGTGATGACTTTGATTTCCGCTATGTGGATATTCAAGCTGAAGGTATTACCAAAGCAGACTTATCAAAAACTGTCGGTAAACCAGTTGAAACTGTGCCACAAATTTTTATTGATGAAAAACACATTGGTGGCTGCACAGATTTTGAAGCTTATGCGAAAGAGCATTTAGGCATCTATAACTAATTTTTAAAACGCTAAAATACTTTATTTATCAATGTATTTTAGCGTTTTCATTCTTTTTTACCTACTACTTTCTCCGTTGTTTTTTCCCTTTTCAGACCACTTACTAAAAATATTTCTAATTTTTTTCATTAATTGGCGAACTTTCTTTTTAACTCGTAGTCTGAATTAGTGCCACTGCTTTTCTTTGATGTCCCCAAATATTGAGGAGCCCGATAGTTTCAACCCCTTTTGGTGAAATAACTGTCGGGTTTTTTATTGCCTAAAATTCAGTAACACTCTCCTTGTAATGTCACCACAATACGTCGACGCCCACCGTGATCTCTATGTTCACCTAAATAAATCCCCTGCCATGTACCTAAATTTAATTCCCCTTGGCAAATAGGCACCGACACACTCTGACCAAGTAAACTACTTTTAAGATGGGCTGGCATATCATCACTGCCTTCATAAGTGTGAAGATAATAAGCTTCATGCTCTTTCACACAGCGATTAAAGAAACTTTCAAAATCACTGCGTACAGTCGGATCGGCGTTTTCATTAATGGTTAATGACGCAGAAGTATGTTGAATAAAAAAATGAGCAATACCTATTTTGTATTGTCTGAGTTCGGGTAATTCTTGCAACAGTGCCTGTGTGATTAAATGAAATCCTCTCGGTTTTGCTTGAAGTAAAATCTCTTTTTGAAACCACATTGATTAATACCTTTAAACATATGGGTGATAGATAAAAAAGTGCAATTACTCAAGGGTAAAGTGTTTTTTTAGTTAATTCAGTCAGTCAGCGAAAAAAAACTGACAATTCTTGAAAAAAAGCACAATTAAATAAGAAAATTACTCTTTACCCTGCGCACAGCCTCATTTAACCTTGTGGGATTGACTGATTATGTACCATAAACATTGCCTATCAGCACGATATATATGGAGCTTACTTTGCTGGAACAACTCAATTTAGCCGTATTTTCATTGATGAATGCAACCCCTTCGGCCTCCCCTTTAGAGATTAATGTCGCGATCTTTATTGCTAAATACTTGGTTTACTTGTTCCCTCTGTCTTTAGCTTTCTATTGGCTATGGGGAAATGAAAAACATATTGATCAGCAAAGGACTTTAGCTTGTAAGGCTGGGGTCGCTCTGATTATTGCCCTCTCTATCTCTTGGTTTATCGGTATGATAGCTCCCCATGATCGCCCTTTTGCAGCCAATATCGGTTATAACTTCCTTGATCATGAGGCAACGCCTTCCTTCCCTAGTAATCATGGTACTTTCGTGTTTACTATCGCACTGGCTTATCTTTTTTGGCATAACAGTAAACGCATTGGCATGCTGATGCTTATTTTAGGTCTTGCGATTGCTTGGGCTCGTATCTATCTTGGCGTCCATTGGCCAATAGATATGGTTGGTGCATTTATTGTTGCTCTCCTCTCTTGTGCATTAAGCCAAATACTTTGGTCACAAGGCGGGAAAAAGTTACAAAAAGCGATCCACCAGCTTTATCAACTCTGCTTTGCATATCCTATTCGCAAAGGTTGGACAAAAGCTTAATCCTATTAGGATAAGAAACAACCGCAAAAGGCCACAGTATTAATGTGGTCTTTTTTATTGTCTTTTTCTGCTATTTAATATAAATAAATAAAGATTTTATATATTAATATATGAATAAAAATATTCTCTATTATTATATTTTTTGTCCAAAAAATAATTTCGTTGTTATTTTAATCAAAATGAAGTTTTTATATTCACTAGAAATAAAATATTTTATGATTTTATTAACAGGAATATTGTACCAAATATAAACAATATTTCTGTTATTGATAAAATAATGAGATAACTATTTTATCAAACAGTAGAAGACCATTAATAAATAATCATATTTTTTTATTTCTATAGGCTTTTAAGTGATTTTTTAGCCAAGTCACAAAATTTATTTTTTATATATAAATCAACATATCATAAAGTTAAAATAATGTTTTAAATGTAAATAAAAATAACCTCATTGATTTAAATCATCTATTTTATAAAAAATAGAAAGCAGGAAAAATAATCATTAACATATGAATATTTCTATATTTAATTTTATTCTAAAAAATAAACAATTTTGGAAAACCATTTCAAAATGTTTATAAACAGCACACAAAAAGCACAAAGTATAAAAAATGTTACATTTAGCGATTTTTTAGTTATATTTAGCATTTGAGATGGTGATCACGGTAGTTTATCCTGAAAAACACTATATTCTGCCCATCTAAAGTCTAGATATAAACTTATTGAATATTTTTTCAAATTTTAGAAGATTTTTATTCTTTTAAAATCTAGCTTTTTTAGTATGTGGTAATTGAAGATAT
The DNA here is from genome assembly GCF_054767435.1 of Proteus sp. MB838. Classification (NCBI taxonomy): domain Bacteria; kingdom Pseudomonadati; phylum Pseudomonadota; class Gammaproteobacteria; order Enterobacterales; family Morganellaceae; genus Proteus; species Proteus sp. MB838. The sequence goes on along the minus strand of NZ_BAABMO010000004.1, from coordinate 69,261 downwards.
TGAGATAACACCAGGCACTCAATGCGCTCATTTATTCATAATAAAATTTATGCAGTGATTGCTTTGTAAAAAGGCAATGACTCACTTTATTTTTCATTATTTTTTTACCGCGTTATTTCGGAGAGTATTATGGATACAACCAAAGCTGGTTCTATCGCACAGGGTAATACCCAAAGTGATTACAAAACATGGCGTAAGTCAGACACAGTATGGATGCTCGGTTTGTATGGTACAGCTATCGGTGCTGGCGTTCTGTTTTTACCTATCAATGCCGGGATTGGTGGCTTAATTCCTCTGTTGATTATGTTAGTACTTGCTTTTCCTATGACCTTTTTTGCACACCGTGGTATGTGTCGCTTTGTGCTATCAGGTAAAAATCCAGGTGAAGATATTACTGAAGTGGTTGAAGAACACTTTGGTAAAACAGCAGGTGTATTAATCACTCTGCTCTATTTCTTTGCTATTTATCCTATCTTGTTGGTTTACAGTGTCGCTATCACTAATACGGTAGAAAGCTTTATTGTTCACCAAATGCATATGACAGCACCACCTCGTGCGATTTTATCACTGGTACTGATTGTCGGTATTATGTGTATCATTCGCTTTGGTGAACAAGCTATCGTTAAAGCAATGAGTGTCTTAGTATTCCCATTCGTTGCCATCTTGATGGTACTTGCTTTATACCTCATTCCTGAATGGAATGGTGCCATTCTTGATACGCTCTCTTTTGATCACGCCTCAACTTCTGGTATGAGCCAAGGCTTGTTAGTAACCTTATGGTTAGCTATCCCTGTGATGGTGTTCTCTTTTAACCACTCACCAATCATCTCTGCTTTTGCTGTGGCAAAACGCGAAGAGTACGGTGACAATGCAGAGAAAAAATGTTCACGCATCTTAGCTTATGCTCATATCATGATGGTGATCACTGTTATGTTCTTCGTGTTTAGCTGCGTATTTAGCTTAACACCAGAAAATTTAGCAGAAGCAAAAGAGCAAAACATCAGTATTCTGTCTTATCTTGCTAACCACTTTGAAGCACCCGTTATCGCTTACATTGCACCTTTCATTGCCTTTGTTGCGATTACTAAATCTTTCTTAGGTCACTATTTAGGGGCTCGTGAAGGTTTCAATGGCTTAATTATCAAAGGGATGCGCGGAATTGGTAAGAATGTCGAAAAAGATCGTTTAAACAAAATCACAGCTCTGTTTATGTTGGTTACAACGTGGATCGTTGCAACATTAAACCCAAGCATCCTTGGTATGATTGAAACACTGGGTGGCCCAATCATCGCAATGTTACTGTTCTTAATGCCTATGTATGCTATCCGTAAAGTACCAGCGATGAAAAAATATCAAGGCCATATTAGCAACGTATTTGTTGTTATCATGGGTCTGATTGCAATCTCAGCGGTTTTCTACACCTTAGGTAATACTTTCATTAATTATTTCTTTAACTAATAAGTTTATCGATGGCTACTTTCTAAAATGAAAGTAGCCATATCGCTACAGTCTACAAAACAGTTTTCATTCTAATAACACACAGTGCGCCTTTAAATTAGGGAGGCGAATATTATGGTTAGCGTTTTTGATATTTTTAAAATCGGTATTGGACCTTCAAGCTCACACACGGTAGGCCCAATGAAAGCAGGTAAAGAATTTGTCGATTTACTTGCTGAGAAAAACATTCTCTCCTCTGTTTCCCGCGTAGTCGTTGATGTGTATGGCTCTTTATCTCTAACAGGTAAAGGTCACGCAACAGATATCGCGATTATTATGGGATTAGCCGGTAATTTACCTGATACGGTTGATATTGACGCTATCGCACCTTTTATTAAACAAGTCGAAAATACCGGACGTTTGATGTTAGCTAATGGTGCTCAAGAGGTTGATTTCCCCGCGGTTGGAGGCATGAATTTTCATAAAAGTAATTTACCTCTTCATGAAAATGGTATGACTATCAGCGCCTATAATGGCGAACAACTTCTGTTGAAAAAAACCTATTACTCCATTGGTGGCGGCTTTATTGTTGATGAAGAGCATTTTGGTCAACCCGAAGAGAATAAAGTTGAAGTACCTTATCCTTATCAATATGCTGCCGATTTGCAACGTCACTGTAAGGAAACCGGTCTCTCTCTTTCTGCACTGGTGATGCAAAATGAACTTGCATTACGCAGTAAAGAAGAGATCTCAGCCCATTTTGCTGCCGTTTGGGAGGTAATGAAATCAGGTATCGAGCGCGGTGTTAATACCGAAGGCTTATTACCGGGACCATTACGTGTTCCTCGTCGCGCGTCTGCGTTACGTCGTATGTTAGTGACTGAAGATAAAACCACCACCGATCCTATGACAGTGGTTGATTGGATCAATATGTTTGCATTAGCCGTAAACGAAGAGAATGCAGCCGGTGGACGTGTTGTAACAGCACCCACTAATGGCGCATGCGGTATTATTCCTGCCGTACTCTCCTATTACGATAAATTTATTCGCCCAGTCAATGAAAACTCCTATACACGCTTTTTCTTAGTAGCCGGTGTTATTGGGTCGCTGTACAAAATGAATGCCTCTATTTCCGGTGCTGAAGTGGGTTGTCAAGGTGAAGTCGGTGTAGCCTGCTCAATGGCTGCAGGGGCTTTAACTGAACTGCTAGGGGGTAGTCCTGAGCAAGTCTGTATTGCGGCTGAAATCGCGATGGAGCATAACTTAGGTCTTACTTGTGATCCGGTTGCAGGACAAGTACAGGTGCCTTGTATCGAGCGTAATGCTATTGCTGCCGTACAAGCGGTAAACTCAGCACGGATGGCGCTTCGTCGTGTCAGTGATCCACGTATCTGTTTAGATAAAGTCATCGAGACCATGTATGAAACAGGTAAAGATATTAATTCTAAATATCGTGAAACATCACAAGGTGGCTTAGCCATTAAAGTCTCTTGCGATTAATTTAACACTTTGACATGATTGTTACCCATAAACCAATGCCAGCTTTTGCTGGCATTATTTATTTTTGCTCCCCGACCAAGATCCCTCCAATCACAACATAATAATTTTATATTTTTATCACAATGGCAGTATCATGTGACACCGAGCATATCTTCTAAAGTCCAATATCTATAAACCTATAAATCTATTGGTCATATTTATATTATTAGCTAAAGTTGATTAATTAGAGGGTTATTCGCTCAATAAGTAGCAACAGAGCGACACATTTTTTCTTGATCTGTTGAATCGATAGCATTGATGCATTATCACTCATGTAGCTCTACACGGGATAAAAAGAGAACCAAAATGAAATCAGATATTGAAATTTCCCATCAAGCACCGCTTTTACTCATCCAAGATATTGCTAAAAAAATAAATGTAGACCAAGACGATATTGAATTTTATGGCAAATACAAAGCCAAGTTTAGCCAGAGTATTTGGTCAAAAATCACCTCAAAAAAACAGGGTAAATTGGTGCTTGTCACTTCCATTAATCCCACACCAGCAGGTGAAGGTAAAACCACCGTTACGGTAGGATTAGGACAAGCCCTTAATCAATTAGGCAAAAGTGCCATTATTGCATTACGCGAACCCTCCTTAGGCCCTTGTTTTGGTCTAAAAGGAGGAGCGGCTGGCGGTGGATATTCACAAGTTGTACCGATGGAAGATCTCAATCTTCATTTTACCGGTGACTTTCATGCTATCACCTCTGCAAATAATTTATTAGCAGCGATGTTAGATAACTCGCTTTATCAAGGTAATCCCCTTAACATTAATCCTAAAAAGATTATTTTTAAGCGCTGTATGGATATGAATGATCGCGCACTACGTCATTTAGTGATTGGATTAGGTGGCGACAAAGATGGGGTGGTTAGAGAAGATAGCTTTGTTATCACCGTTGCTAGCGAAATTATGTCTATCCTTTGTTTAGCAAAAGATATTAATGATTTAAAACAGCGCTTAGCACGTATCATCGTTGCATATAACTATGAAGGCGAGCCTGTTAGTGCTGAAGATCTCAACGCTGTCGGCGCTATGGCAACCTTACTTAAAGATGCCCTTAATCCTAATTTAGTACAAACGTTAGAAAATACCCCCGCGATTATTCATGGTGGCCCTTTTGCCAACATTGCCCATGGCTGTAATAGCCTAAGAGCGACTAAACTTGCTCTTCAACTGGCTGATATCACTGTAACAGAAGCGGGATTTGGTGCTGATCTAGGTGCGGAAAAATTCTTTGATATCAAATGTCGCATAGGCGACTTACAACCAGACTGTGCAGTTTTAGTCGTTACCACTAAGGCATTAAAATATAATGGTGGCTTAGGCAAAACACAGTGGGATCACGAAAATCTCACCGCTTTAGCAACGGGGATCGAAAATCTAGGTAAGCATATTGAAAATCTGAAAAAATATGGTGTTCCGGTTATTGTTACAGTAAATGCTTATGTGACAGACTCTGCTAAAGAGCATGAATTTATCGCCCAATATTGCCAGCAAAGAGGATGTCGTTTTGCCATTAGTCAAGTATGGGAGAAAGGTGGCGCGGGTGGTATTGAATTAGCCAATCAGGTTATTGATACACTAGAAAATGATGCACCACAGTTTCAATTACTCTACCCTGATAATATGCCTTTAAAGCAAAAGATAGAGACCATTGCTCAAGAAATTTATGGTGCAAAAGGGGTGACTTACAATGCTAACGCCCAAGAGATGCTAACAAAAATCGAGGATATGGGCTTTGGCCATTTCCCTATTTGTATGGCAAAAACGCAATATTCTCTATCAGATGATCCCGCATTACTTGGTCGCCCGACTGATTTTACCATTAATATCCGGGAAGTGTATGTCAGTGCTGGTGCAGGCTTTGTTGTTGCATTAACGGGCACAATAAATACGATGCCAGGATTACCTAAAAAACCGGCAGCAATGGCGATGGACGTTGATGATCATGGGGCAATAAAAGGACTGTTCTAAAACACTTAAAACCTACTCAATAAAGAATGCCAGTTAATACTGGCATTCTTATTTTAAATGGGTGAGTTTTTTCAGTAATTATGAACTTAATTAACCAAAAAGCGCATTAAACCAACCAGAGACTGTTTTAACCACAAAGTCCCAGATACGACTAAAGAACCCCCCTTCTTCAACCGCTTCTTTTACCACTAATGGACGCTGCTCAATCACTTCATCGTTTAGTAAGAAATTCACTGTTCCTACTACTTGATTTTGTGTTAATGGTGCTTCTAATTCGGGGTTAGTCAATGTAAAAGAGGCTTTTAAGTTCTTTAGCTCTCCTTTAGGAATGGTGATTGATGCATCTTTAGCAACTCCTAAAGCCACTTCACCTTTATCGCCATACCATACTTTTTGCGTAGTCAGGGGCACGTTCTCTTTTACAGGTGTCACGGTTTCAAAAAAGCGGAAACCCCAGCCGAGTAATCTTTCACTTTCAGCAAAACGCACTTTATCTGATGGCGCCCCTAAAACCACTGCAATCAGACGCATATTTCCTTCGGTTGCCGAAGAGACAAGGTTATAGCCAGCCCCATTGGTATGCCCGGTTTTTACACCGTCGACATTCATATTTTTATTCCACAATAGACGGTTACGATTTGGCTGGCGAATATTGTTGAAGGTAAATTCTTTTTCTTTATGAATATCATATTCTGAAGGTACATCGCGGATCATGGCAGCTGTTAATAACGCCATATCTTGTGCTGTGGTGTACTGCCCTTCAGAATCTAGACCGTGTACTGTTTTAAAGTGAGTGTTTTTTAAACCTAAATTCGCGGCATAGGTATTCATAAGATCAACAAAGGTTTCTTGGCTACCGGCAACATGCTCTGCCAACGCAATACTGGCATCATTACCAGATTGGATCACCATACCTCGATTTAAGTCGATCACTTTAACTCGATCGCCTGGTTTTAAAAACATCAAGGATGAGCCCTTTAAAACAGGATTACCTGTCGCCCAAGCATTGCGCCCAACAATAACAATATCATCGGGCGACATACGTCCCTCTTTTATCGCTTGTCCTACCACATAACTACTCATTATTTTGGTTAGACTGGCAGGATCTAGGCGCTCTTCAGGCTTCTCTGAAGCAAGTATTTTTCCACTGTTATAATCCATTAATACGTAAGATTTAGCCTCAATTTGAGGCGGCACAGGATTACTCACCGCAAAAGTAGGACTAGAAATAATTAGCAGTAAACCCATTCCCGCGGTAACCTTAGCCAATACGGATGGAAGATTTGTTTTCATTACCGATCACCCTTTTATATCAATTTGTTAAAGCTTTCCTACTATAGGGCTTTATGGAATAAGACGCCAACATTGATAGATAAAGATTTATCTTATATTCATATTTAACGCCCTACAGAGGGAATTTTTGTTACTTATCGTGGTTTAGGAGACCTTTATGTTAAAAGTCTGGGGTAGAAAAAACTCATCGAACGTTAAAAAAGTCCTGTGGTGTTTAAAAGAGCTTCAAGCTCCTTACGAACAAATTGATGTCGGAGGCCCTTTTGGTGGACTTCATGAGGCCAACTATTTAGCACTCAATCCCAATGCATCTATTCCTACCTTACAAGATGATGATTTTGCCTTATGGGAGTCAAATACCATAATTCGTTATTTATGTACCAAATATGAAAATTATCATCTCTACCCAACCGATGTAAAGCAACGCGCAAACGTTGAAAAATGGATGGATTGGTCAAATGGTAGCCTTTTTTCTCCAATCCAACAAATGATGATAAATCTTGTTCGCACACCAAAAGAGCAGCAAGATCCACAGCTTGTACAGAGCCTAAAAGCGAAATTAAACCAACTGATCAAAATTGCCGATGATCAACTGGCTAAAACAGCTTATTTTGCCGGTGACTATTTTTCATTAGCTGATATCGCTATTGCTCCTTTGGTATACCCATGGCTAGAGGTTTGCCAAGAAGGTGCAAATTATCCACATCTACAACGCTGGTTTGCACAATTAAGTGAAAATCAGATCTTCCGTGATGTCGTTTTACTGCCGGTAAATTAACTCATTGGCATTTTGTCGGGATCAGGATAGTGATAATGAAATCCGAGATCTCGGCAAATCTCCTGACCGTCGATCTCTCGTGCTGGCGGTTTATCTTCTAGAGCAAATTCAGGGGGAGTAAGATCTAACTGTGCAGCAGCACGGCTGTAAAAATCTTTCTTTTTAGGATGAATAGGCGCGCATAAATTATATAAACGGCCTCCTTCATTTTGAGCAAGCAGTTGCTCTATCGCAAAAATAACATCGTCTAAATGCACTAAATTGACACTCTGATGTGCACCTTTGACCTGTTTTTTACCGGATAAAAAGCGTCCTGCATGACGACCAGGCCCAACTAACCCCGCCAAACGTAAAATATCGACGGTCGTAAGTGGTAAGCGATGTAACCAATTTTCAACTTCCGCTATCATCTTAGCGGATTGCGTTTCTGGCCTAATATCAACTTCTTCTGTAATAACACCACTTTGATTGCCATATACTGAAGTAGAGCTAATATAAATCACTCTTGTCACATGCCGAGACATGGCACTATCCACTAACGTTTGTATCCCTTCAACATAATCATATCCTCCTCCCGCCGCACTGGGAGGTAATGTAATAATCAGTACGTCAGTTTCCATTAAGTAATCAAAATCATCTCTATCACACTCAATAGCCGGTGTTAAATTCATTAGACAACAATCAACACCACTCATTCGTGCTGCTTCTACACCATCTTCTGTGGTTTTTGTTCCTTTTACTTGATACCCCGCTTCACGCAAGGCATTGGCAAGTGGTAATCCTAACCAACCTAATCCGACTATCGTGATCCGTTTCATTTTCTACCCCTACTTTCATGGCTTATTTAAATTATGTAACAAAACTTAATTTTATCCATTACTGATAAAAACTGCTTAAGCGTTATATATATTTAGCCTGCTTTAATATACTGGCGCACTTACTCGGTTAAGTAAAGAAAAGAAATATTAAAATTCTCTAAAAAACATAAGGTTACAATTTATTTAAATTATTATTAAAAAATAGGTTGATTTTTACTTTATAAATCAGGTAGGTTGAAAGGCAGACAAATTTTAAATACTGGTTAATTATTTATAACGGGTATTTTTATTCGCTAGGAAAACATTATGTATAGCATTCAATTAAACCACCATCATCACCATCATCCTGACTAGTCTTTCAGGCGATGAGTGCTGGAAGACGTTTAGGTAACGCTTCCGGTGGTCTGAGTGCAGACAATAAAATAAAAACCCCGGAAGGCAACTTCCGGGGTTTTTTTATAGCTAAATTTCATAACAAGAATACGGACAAAGATAGGGTAACATTATGTTAGATAAAACAAGATTACGAATTGCCATGCAAAAATCAGGTCGTTTAAGTGATGATTCACGAGCACTTTTAGCGCGTTGTGGCATTAAAATAAACTTAAACCAACAACGCCTTATCGCTTATGCGGAAAATATGCCTATCGATATTTTACGTGTCAGAGATGATGATATCCCCGGTTTAGTGATGGACGGAGTGGTTGATTTAGGCATTATTGGTGAAAATGTATTAGAAGAAGAATTACTAAAACGCCGAGCACAAGGAGAAAATCCAAGTTATATCACACTGCGTCGTCTTGACTTTGGTGCTTGCCGTTTATCTCTTGCTGCACCGGTTGATTTTGATTATCAAGGGGTTGAATGCCTCAATAATACCCGTATTGCCACCTCTTACCCTAATCTATTAAAACGTTATTTAGACCAAAAAGGGATCACCTTTAAATCTTGCTTATTAAATGGCTCCGTTGAAGTCGCACCTCGAGCCGGTCTGGCCGATTCTATTTGTGATTTAGTTTCTACTGGCGCCACATTAGAAGCCAATGGATTAAAAGAAGTAGAAGTTATTTATCGTTCTAAAGCTTGTTTAATTCAACGTGACGGTGAAATGGACGCAACAAAACAAGCCCTTATCGATCGCTTAATGACGCGTATTCAAGGAGTTATTCAAGCGCGCGAATCAAAATACATTATGTTACACGCGCCAAGTGATTGCCTTGAAGATGTTATCGCCCTATTACCGGGTGCTGAGCGCCCGACCATCCTTCCTTTAGCGGGTGATCAAAATCGAGTAGCAATGCACATGGTCAGCAGTGAAACCCTCTTTTGGGAAACGATGGAAAAACTAAAAGCATTAGGGGCAAGTTCAATTCTTGTTTTACCAATTGAAAAAATGATGGAATAAGGTGAGATGATGAAAACGGCGTTTAATACATTAAATTTCTGGGATAAATGCACCCAACAGCAACAACAACAGCTACTCACTCGCCCAGCGATATCCGCATCAGCGTCTATTACAGAGCAAGTTGCTACGATTATTTCTCAGGTACGCAACGATGGGGATAAAGCCCTCAAGGCACTGAGTCAAAAATATGATAAAGCGGCTCCCGATAGCGTATTGGTGACAAAAACACAGATTGACGCGGCTTGTGCAAGGCTCAATAACGAAATCAAACAAGCAATAGCGCAAGCCATGAGCAATATACGCCGTTTTCATGAAGCGCAAATTCCTAAAACCATTGAGGTAGAAACGCAACCTGGTGTATTTTGCCAACAAGTCAGTCGCCCTATTGATGCCGTAGGACTTTATATTCCCGGTGGATCAGCGCCTTTACTCTCAACAGTGATGATGTTGGGGCTACCGGCCCGTATTGCCGGTTGTCGCAAAATAATTTTATGCTCTCCGCCACCGATTGCTGATGAAATATTGTATATTGCGCAACAAATTGGTATTGATGAAATATTCCAAGTCGGTGGTGCTCAAGCCATTGCTGCGATGGCTTTTGGTACAGAGTTTATCCCAAAGGTAGATAAAATTTTCGGCCCGGGAAATGCTTATGTGACAGAAGCAAAACGCCAAGTCAGCCAATCGCTACAAGGTGCGGCTATTGATATGCCAGCTGGCCCTTCGGAAGTATTAGTGATTGCTGATGCCGATGCTGATCCTGCCTTTATTGCCGCTGATTTACTATCACAAGCAGAGCACGGCCCTGACTCACAAGTGGTGCTATTAACCCCAGATGAAGCCCTTGCCAAAGCGGTCATTAGCGAGACGCAAGCCCAATTAACACAATTAACTCGCGCAGAAATAGCACAACAAGCCTTAGCCGAAAGTCGTGTCATTATCACCCGTGATCTCAACCAATGTATTGAAATCAGTAATCGCTATGGGCCTGAACACTTAATTATTCAGACTAATGATGCAGACTCACTTGTTGATAGCATTACTAGCGCCGGCTCCGTGTTCTTAGGAGCTTGGTCTCCTGAATCAGCGGGAGATTACGCTTCTGGCACCAATCACGTACTACCTACATACGGTTATACCGCTACCTATTCGAGTTTAGGCTTAGCCGATTTTATGAAGCGTATGACCGTACAAAAACTGACTGCTCAAGGTTTGGCGGATTTAGCCAATACCATTGAAATATTAGCGCAAGCAGAACAATTAACTGCACATAAAAATGCCGTCACACTTCGCGTTAACGCTTTGGCTCAAGGAGATAACTAGCCATGAACACGCCCTTTGATATTACCCTATTAGCCAGAAAAAATGTTCGCCAGTTAACCCCTTATCAATCAGCGAGACGTTTAGGTGGAAATGGCTCGGTTTGGTTAAATGCCAATGAATACCCTACCGCTCCTGACTTTACGTTTAATGAAAAAAATTTAAACCGCTACCCTGAGTGTCAGCCGGTTAACGTAATTAATCGCTATGCAGCATATGCAGGCGTTCAACCTGAGCAAGTGTTAGTTAGCCGAGGTGCCGATGAAGCGATAGAACTACTGATCCGTGCTTTTTGTGAGCCTGGTAAAGATGCTGTTCTCTATTGTCCACCCACTTATGGTATGTACAGCGTCAGTGCGGAAACCTTTGGTGTAGAACAGCGTGTTGTCCCTGCTCTTGCTGATTGGGAGCCTGATGTCAAAGCCATTGCATCACAACTTGATAATGTAAAACTTATCTACCTATGCAGTCCCAATAACCCAACGGGCAATATCGTTGAGCCTTCACTGATCCGCGAAGTATTAGCATTAGCAAAAGATAAAGCCATTGTGGCTATTGACGAAGCTTATATTGAGTTTTGTCCTCAAGCATCACTAGTCACTTGGTTACAAGAGTATCCGAATTTAGTCATTTTGCGAACTCTCTCTAAAGCTTTTGCATTAGCGGGGCTGCGTTGTGGCTTTGCACTTGCCAATTCACCTGTTATTGAATTATTACTTAAGGTGATCGCCCCTTACCCACTTTCTACCCCAGTTGCTGATATTGCGGCACAAGCATTAACTGACCAAGGTATAGAAGCGATGAAACAACGGGTAACGGAAATTGTACACAATAGAGCATATTTAGCAGATGCACTAAAAAATTTACCCAATGTTGAACAGGTTTATTGTAGTGAAACCAACTATATTTTAGTGAAATTCACTGATGCTGATTGTGTTTTCCGCAGTTTATGGGAGCAAGGGATTATTTTACGCGATCAACAGCGTCAATATGGGCTGGCAGGCTGTTTACGCATCTCTATCGGTACGCGTCAAGAGTGTGATAGCGTGATAACCGCTATAAAAAATAGACAAACGGCAAACGTATAAACATCACTAATGATAACAATAAAAAATCACCACTGAGGGATCTCAACCATGAGCCAGAAAATTCTTTTTATCGATCGTGATGGTACTTTGATCACTGAGCCACCAACCGATCACCAAGTTGATAGTCTCAATAAGCTTGCCTTTGAAAATGGCGTTATTCCCGCATTACTCAACTTACAACAGGCGGGCTATAAGCTTATTATGATCACCAATCAAGATGGGCTTGGTACAGACAGTTTTCCACAAGCGGACTTTGAACCCCCTTATAATCTCATGATGCAGATTTTTTCTTCACAAGGCATTGTTTTTGATGACGTATTAATCTGCCCTCATAAACCTGAAGACAACTGTCCTTGTCGTAAACCTGAAACAGGGTTGGTCACCCAATATCTGGTTGAAAGTGCTCTTGATAAAACCAATAGCTATGTGATTGGTGATAGACAAACCGATCTACAATTAGCTGAAAATATGGGGATCAACGGATTACGCTATAACGCCAATGAATTAAGCTGGTCAGCTATCAGTGAATTGCTGACGAAAAAAGATCGCTACTCCCACGTTGAACGTAAAACCAAAGAGACACAAATTGCCATTGATATCTGGCTTGATCGTGAAGGTGAAAGCCAAATTAGCACTGGAGTTGGTTTTTTTGATCATATGCTAGATCAAATTGCCACCCACGGTGGCTTTCGTATGAATATCAACGTACAAGGGGATTTAGTCATTGACGATCACCACACCGTTGAAGATACCGGTCTTGCACTCGGCGAAGCACTGCGAGAAGCATTAGGTAATAAACGCGGCATTGCACGTTTTGGTTTTACTTTGCCTATGGATGAGTGCCTAGCAAGTTGTGCGCTAGATATTTCTGGACGCCCTCACCTTGAATATAAAGCAGAATTTAAATATCAGCGCGTTGGTGATTTAAGCACAGAGATGATTGAGCACTTTTTCCGCTCTCTCTCTTACACTATGGGCTGCACTCTACACTTAAAATCAAAAGGCAAAAACGATCACCACAAAGCAGAAAGTCTGTTTAAAGTATTTGGTCGTACCTTACGCCAAGCTATTCGTGTTGAAGGAAATACCTTACCCAGTTCAAAAGGTGTGCTGTGATGAAAGTCGTCATTCTTGATACAGGTTGTGCTAATTTAGCCTCGGTTGCGTACGCCGTACAAAGGCTAGGTTACGATCCGATTATTTCTTATGAAAAAAATATCGTGTTATCTGCTGATAAACTGTTTCTACCCGGGGTGGGAACAGCTAGTGCCGCTATGGAACAACTAAAAGCCCGTGAACTTATCCCTTTAATTAAAGCGTTAACCCAACCCGTATTAGGCATTTGCTTAGGAATGCAAATTTTGGCCTCTCTGAGTGAAGAAGGTCACAATATCCCTCTATTAGGATTAGTTGACGGTAATATCAATAAACTTGATACCAAAGGATTACCCTTACCGCATATGGGTTGGGATCAGGTATTAGCAAAACCCGCTCACCCTCTATTTCGCAATATTGACAGCGACGCTTGGTTCTATTTTGTTCACAGTTATGGTTTAGGGCTCAATGACTCAACCATAGCCGAAACAGAATATGGTTCACGCTTTAGCAGTGCCATTCAGAAAGATAATTTCTATGGGGTGCAATTTCACCCTGAACGCTCAGGAAAAGCGGGTGCTCAACTGATTAAGAATTTTTTGGAGATGTAACGCGTTATGATTATTCCGGCATTAGATTTAATTGATGGCAAAGTCGTTCGTCTTCATCAAGGTGATTATAATAAACAACGTGATTATGATGATGATCCGATCCGTCGCTATCAACAGTATCAACAAGACGGAGCAAAATTATTGCATCTCGTCGACCTAACTGGTGCGAAAGATCCACTTGCACGGCAGATCCCACTATTAAAACAGCTAGTTGCCTGTGTTAACGTTCCTGTGCAAGTTGGTGGTGGTATTCGTAGCGAAGAAGATGTGAAGTCGCTATTAGCCGCAGGAGCAAGTCGAGTGGTGATTGGCTCTACAGCGGTGAGCCAGCCCGAATTAGTCAAAACATGGTTTGAGCGTTATGGTGCCGATGCGATTGTACTCGCCCTTGATGTTCGTATCGACGAACAAGGTAAAAAATGGGTGGCGGTAAGTGGCTGGCAAGAAAACTCCCCCTATACACTAGAAGAGATCATCGCACTTTATCAACCTGTAGGATTAAAGCATGTGTTGTGTACTGATATTTCTCGTGATGGCACCTTAGCCGGTTCTAACGTCGAACTGTATAAAGAAATTAGCCAGCGTTTCCCTGATATTTTATTCCAAGCTTCAGGCGGTATTGGCGATTTACAGGATATTGCAGCACTTCCTGGATCGGGTGTTGCGGGCATTATTGTTGGCAGAGCACTATTAGAAGGCAAATTCACATTACAAGAGGCGATATCATGTTGGCAAAACGCATAATTCCTTGTCTTGATGTTCGTGATGGACAGGTTGTTAAAGGTGTGCAATTTCGTAACCATGAAATTATTGGTGATATTGTTCCCTTAGCAGAACGCTACGCGAAAGAAGGTGCCGACGAGCTGGTCTTTTATGATATTACCGCCTCTTCTGATGGCCGAGTGGTCGATAAAAGTTGGGTATCGCGGGTAGCCGAAGTGATTGATATTCCATTTTGTGTTGCGGGTGGCATTCGCTCAGTAGAAGATGCCGGGAAAATTCTCTCTTTTGGAGCAGATAAAATCTCAATTAATTCCCCTGCACTTTCTGATCCAACACTGATTTCTCGCCTTGCCGATCGCTACGGTGTGCAGTGTGTAGTTGTGGGAATTGATACATGGTTTGATGAAAAAACTGGGGAATATCTCGTTTATCAATTTACGGGTGATGAAAAACGCACACAACAAACGCCATGGAAAACGCTCGATTGGGTACAAGAAGTACAGCAACGGGGGGCGGGAGAAATAGTGTTAAACATGATGAACCAAGATGGTGTAAGACAAGGCTATGATTTAAAACAACTCGCACTGGTACGCCAAGTCACTCAGGTTCCCATGATAGCTTCTGGCGGTGCAGGTGAAATGTCACACTTTCTGGATGCGTTTAAATTAGCCAATGTTGACGGTGCCCTTGCCGCTTCCGTATTCCATAAGCAGATCATTAATATCAACGAATTGAAACAGTATCTCGCAGAAAATGGCGTTAAGGTAAGAATATAATGAATAATACAAAACTCGCCCAATTAGATTGGCAAAAAGTCGATAACCTAATGCCTGTCATTATCCAAAATGCTATTTCTGGTGATGTCTTAATGCTTGGTTATATGGATAAAGCCGCATTAGAAATGACGCTAAACAGTGGCAAGGTCACTTTCTATTCACGAACTAAACAACGTTTATGGACAAAAGGTGAAACATCAGGCAATTTCCTTAAATTGGTGGATATTTATCCTGATTGTGATAACGATACTTTACTTATTTTAGCTCACCCAATCGGGCCTACTTGTCATAATGGGACTGAAAGTTGTTTTGCTCCAGCTAAAAGCCAATGGGGATTTCTTTATGAGCTTGAGAACTTACTGCGCGAGCGTAAAAGCGCCTCGCCAGATAGCTCTTATACGGCACAACTTTATGCCAGCGGAACCAAACGTATCGCACAAAAAGTCGGAGAGGAAGGTGTTGAGACTGCTTTAGCTGCAACTGTTAATGATCGTGAAGAGTTAAAAAATGAAGCTTCTGATTTGCTCTATCATTTAATGGTGCTATTACAAGACCAATCGCTATCTCTATCTGATGTGATTGATTGCTTACAAAAGCGTCATAAAAAAGCGCAATAAAATAAGTGTCAGTCATTAAACTACATGACCACTTAATACTTAATAATATAAAAAACACCTCAAATACGACATTGATATTTGAGGTGTTAATTCTTTGCTTAAATAAGATGTTAACTTATATTAACCCTCTTATTTTTAGCGATTACATTGCTTGGCGGAATATCTCGATAACATCACTTTCACTACCTTGAACAGGGTTAGTGATGGCACATGCATCTTTTAATGCATTTTCAGCTAATGTTTTAAAATCTTCTTCTTTCACGCCTAATTCTTTCAGGCCTGCTGGGATACCGACATCTTTGGCGATTTTGCGGATCTCTTCAATACAAGCTTGCGCACCCTGCTCATCATTCATTGCCGAAACATCAACACCCATAGCTTGCGCTATATCTTTTAAACGACCTGCTGCTGCTTGGATATTATAAGCTTGAACATGAGGCAGTAATACTGCATTACATACACCATGAGGTAAGTTATAAAAACCACCTAATTGGTGAGCCATAGCATGCACATAACCTAAAGAAGCATTATTAAATGCCATACCCGCTAAAAATTGTGCATAAGCCATATTTTCACGTGCTGCTGTATCACCACCGTTTTCAACGACTTTACGTAAAGACTCACTGATCATCGTCACTGCTTTTAACGCACATGCATCAGTAATAGGATTAGCGGCAGTAGAGACATAAGCTTCAACAGCATGGGTTAACGCATCCATACCCGTAGCTGCGGTTAAACCTTTTGGCATGCCAATCATTAACTCTGAATCATTTACAGATAAGATTGGTGTTACATTTTTATCAACAATAGCCATTTTAATATGACGCGCAGTATCCGTGATGATACAAAAACGTGTCATTTCAGAAGCAGTACCAGCGGTTGTATTAATTGCAATCAGTGGTAATTGCGGATGCTCAGAGCGATCAACCCCTTCATAATCGGCAATCTTACCACCATTGGCAGCGACTAGTGCGATACCTTTAGCACAGTCATGAGGAGAGCCACCACCTAAAGAGATAACACAGTCACATTGATGCTCTTTTAATAAGGCTAACCCCGCTTCAACATTTTCAACGGTAGGGTTTGGCGCTGTACCATCATAAGTAACGCTAGCAATACCTGATTTTGCCAGTAATTCACTCACTTTATTTACAACACCTAATTGATTTAAAACACTATCAGTAACAATCAGTGCTTTATGAAAGCCAAAGTCTTTCATTGAGTTTATCGCGTCTGCAAGACAACCTGCGCCTAATTTGTTTACTGAAGGGATATAAAATGTTGAACTGGCCATTATTGACTTCCTTTTAGTAATTTAATCTACGTTTTAATATGTTCTATTCTTTTTATTCTTAAATTGATCATTATCAATATAATGAATAAATATTAATTTTTTTATAATATTAGAGCTCTAAAATAATATAGATAATCTAATTATCCTATTAATTCAATAGGATAATACTATTAACATATTATCATTTGTAACAAAATAATTTGATAGGCTTATCAAAATAATAAATACCAAAGAAACATATCACCGCAGAAAAATTTTTTTAAAGTCGTATAATGACCGAATAAAAATACATGCTTAATCTTAGGAGTCATTGATGTCTTTGACTATTTTCGAGCAATTAACCACATTACTCAATAACCACCACGCCCGTTATCGCGTCATGGAACACCCGACCGCGGGTCGTTCTGAGGAAGTTGCTAAAATAAGAGGTACACAATTAGGGCAAGGGGCAAAAGGTCTAGTTTGTCATGTAAAAGGCAATGGTATTAAACAACATGTACTGGCCATTTTACCTGCTGATAAACAAGCTGATCTATCAAAACTCGCTATCGCTATTGGTGGGACAAGAGCCTCTCTTGCAAGCCCGAAAGAAGTTGATGAACTAACGCAATGTGTATTTGGCGCGATCCCACCTTTTAGTTTTCATCCAGCACTAAAACTGGTTGCTGATCCGCTATTATTTGAACGTTTTGATGAATTAGCCTTTAATGCTGGAACATTAGAACGCTCGATTATTTTAAATACACAAGATTATCAGCGTATTGCTCAGCCTGAGTTAATTCATTTTATTCGCCAAGATGCTCAAGAGCATAATGATTAATAAAAGTACTATAAAATGCAGCTAAAAAGTATTTTTTAACTATAACTTTTTAATTACAAATAGTAAAAAGGTGCTGAAATTCAGCACCCCTAACACTTATAACTCACTGTTTTTAAAACTTACTCCATCCACTCAGTATGGAATACGCCTTCTTTATCAGTACGTTTATAAGTATGCGCACCAAAATAGTCACGTTGTGCTTGAATTAAGTTTGCTGGTAACACTTGCGCACGGTAGCTATCGTAATAAGAGATAGCCGCGGAGAATGTTGGCGTAGGAATACCTGCTTGAACACCATAACAAACAACATCACGCAATGCTTGTTGATACTCATCAGCGATATTTTTAAAGTAAGGTGCTAATAATAAATTAGCGATATTCGCATCGTCATTATAGGCATCAGTGATTTTTTGTAAGAATTGAGCACGAATGATACAACCTGCACGGAAAATTTTCGCAATTTCACCGTAATTTAGATCCCAGTTATATTCATCTGATGCAGCTTTCAATTGTTGGAAGCCTTGCGCATAAGAGACGATTTTACCTAAATATAGTGCACGACGAACATTCTCGATAAAGGCTTTTTTATCACCAGTAAATGCTTTTGGTGTTGGACCTGATAATACTTTAGATGCCGCCACACGTTGATCTTTCAGTGAAGAAATATAACGTGCAAAAACAGATTCTGTAATCAACGTAACAGGAACACCTAAGTCTAAAGAGCTTTGGCTAGTCCATTTACCGGTGCCTTTATTTGCCGCTTCATCAAGAATAACATCAACAAGGTAGTTACCTTCTTCATCTTTCTTACGGAAAATATCAGCAGTAATTTCAATAAGGTAGCTACTTAATTCACCTTTATTCCACTCGGTAAAAGTGTCCGCTAACTCTTCGTTAGTTAAACCTAGTGAGTGTTTTAATACTGAATAAGCTTCTGCTATCAGTTGCATATCACCATATTCGATACCATTGTGTACCATTTTCACATAGTGACCTGCACCATCTGCACCAATATAAGTGACACAAGGCTCGCCATCTGCCACCGCGGCAATTTTCTCAAGAATAGGAGCAACTAACTCATAGGCTTCTTTTTGACCACCAGGCATAATAGAAGGTCCTTTTAATGCCCCTTCTTCACCACCAGAAACACCCGTACCAATAAAGTTAAAACCTTGAGCCGATAGCTCACGATTACGACGAATAGTATCTTTAAAGAAAGTATTTCCGCCATCAATAAGGATATCGCCCTTATCTAAATGTGGTGTCAGCGCTGCGATGGTTTTATCTGTTGCTTCACCCGCTTTAACCATTAACAAAATACGACGCGGTTTTTCTAATGAATCAACAAATTCCTCAATAGAGTAATTCGGAACCAGTTTTTTACCTGGATTTTCAGCGATCACTTCATTGGTTTTATCGCTCGAGCGGTTGTAGATAGATACAGTGTAACCACGGCTTTCAATGTTTAGCGCAAGGTTACGTCCCATCACTGCCATACCAACCACGCCGATTTGCTGTTTTGACATGAAATAACTCCCGTCTGAATATAAACCTGCCAGTCTCAATGTACTGACAATTTGTTAACCTGATCACATAGTAACTCACTCTCTCATTTGGTGGTAGTTATTGATGCAATCGATATCGCATTCCTTATGGATAAAATGAAATTATTCTGCCACTATCAATAATAATTTATTGAAAAATTCCGCTAAATTGCTCATTATTCCCAAGTCGGCATATGCCGTCTTTATAGAAGGTAAAACAAACTGTATGGAATGGATCGTAGATCCGACGATATGGGTAGGTCTTTCCACCCTTATTGTTCTCGAAATCGTACTTGGTATTGATAACCTTGTTTTTATTGCTATTCTAGCAGATAAACTCCCAGCAAAATTAAGAGATAAAGCACGTATCACAGGATTATTGTGTGCTCTTATTATGCGGATTGTACTGCTATTTAGTCTCTCTTGGCTTATCACCCTAACCAAACCTCTTATCACACTGTTTGATCATCCTTTCAGTGCCAGAGACTTAATCATGCTCCTCGGAGGGATATTCTTACTTTTCAAAGCCACAATGGAGCTTAATGAACGGCTAGAAGGTAAAGATCATAACGAGGGAAAACAACGTAAAACCACGAGTTTTTGGTCTGTTGTTGCGCAAATTATTGTACTAGATGCTGTATTCTCTCTAGACTCTGTTATCACTGCGGTAGGGATGGTTGACCATCTCGGCGTTATGATTGCTGCTGTAACTATTGCGATGTTCTTGATGATCCTCGCAAGTAAGCCATTAACCACATTTGTCAATAATCACCCAACTATTGTTATTTTATGTTTAAGCTTCTTATTGATGATTGGTTTTGCCTTAGTTGCAGAAGGGTTTGGCTATCCAATACCTAAAGGCTATTTATACGCTGCCATTGGTTTCTCTATTATGATAGAGATATTTAACCAACTCGCACAGTTTAACCGTCGACGCTTCTTATCAGCTTCTCGCTCTTTGCGTGAACGTACAGCGGAAGCGGTATTGCGCATTATTAATGGTAAACCAGAAGCCTCTGAACTTGACCCTCACACTTCTGATTTAGTTGCTAATACAGAAGAGGTGTTTGATCCTCAAGAGCGCCAAATGATTGTGCGCGTTCTGGGTTTAAGCCAGCGAAACGTCAATAGTATTATGACTTCACGCCATGATGTTGAATATGTTGATCTAAAAGCCACCCAAGATGATATTCGCCAATTACTAGAAGAAGATCCCCATTCTCGTCTCGTTATTACCGACGAAGAAAATAGCGACGAACCTATCGGCGTGGTAAATGTTATTCAATTATTAAATCAACAGTTACGTAATGAACCATTAGATTTGCGTTTATTAATTACACAACCCTTAATCTTCCCTGAGGGGTTATCACTATTACAGGCATTAGAACAATTCCGTAATGCTCATACTCACTTTGCCTTTGTGGTTGATGAGTTTGGCTCTGTCGAAGGCATTGTTACCTTAACCGATGTAATGGAAACCATCGCCGGTAATTTACCAGTAAGTACAGAGGAAAATGACTCTCGTCACGACTTAGTACAGAATGAAGATGGCTCATGGACTATCAATGGTTTTACACCGCTGGAAGACTTAGTGCTTTATATTCCTATTAAGTTGGATGAAAAACGTGAGTATGAAACCTTGGCTGGCTTATTGATGGAACACTTACAACGCGTTCCTGCCGTCGGTGAAAAAGTGGTTATTGATGGTATTGAATTTGAACCATTAGATGTACACAATCACCGTATTAATAAAGTACGTATTGTTGAACCAACACCTGAAGACGAAGAAAACGTCGACGAAGCTTAATTTCTATTAAATAACCAAATATCCGTCTCTAAGGCGGATATTTTTTATCTGAAAATGATGCTTAATAAAAAAACGGGCTTTGTCTATGCATAACAAAGCCCGTCAATAGAATGAAAAATAAAGTAGATAAAGCTAACTTTATTTCAATAATTTATTGATGATCAACCTAATGTGCTAGGTACCAGTATTTCCGTTGCAACAATCACAATCACAAGCCCGACCAATACTGGCACAGAAACGCGTTTCATCACTTCAAAAGGTGAAATTTTTGCCATTCCTGATACAGCAACTACCACACCCGATACAGGTGATAAAGTCCGTCCTAAGTTTGATGCTTGTAACATCGGAATAGTTAAGTAAGCAGGATTCACACCCATATTACTTGCTAAGCGCGGAATTAATTCAACGAAAGCATAGAAAGGCGCATTCCCTGAGCCGGTTGTCATTGCTGCGAGCATGGTAATTAAGACTAATGCAATCATCATAACAATCGCCCCTGAGCCTAATGATTGTGCACCATCAATTAACGCGTGAATAAAGCCAACCGTTGTTAAACCTTGCGCAAAAACCCCTGCGGCAACTAATAACATTACCACTTGGGCAAATGCATCAGCCATACCACGGTAAGCAACTTCTAAACCGGCAAAAACCTCTTTAGCACTAAAGCTACGGATAAATTCAATAACCGCAGATAACATCATGCAAAGAATAATAATGGCAACAATATGAAGCTCTGGTAACCATTTACCATCAAAAACTAATACACCAATAATAGGTGTGAAAGGTAAAATCGCATAGAAATTAGGGGCGTGAGTTTTGATTTCGTTCACATCTAACATCTCTGTTTCGATATGCTCTTTACGATCAAGATAACGTTGCCAGAAAAAGTGAGCAATACACATCCCAAGAATTGCGGCAATAGAGATAGGCAGTGTTGTTTTAAACGCAAAATCAATAAGTGGCATTTCAGAAGCTTGTGCCGCTAAAATCACGTCACCAGAGGTTGGCGCTAAAATAATTGATGCAGGTGAAGCACAGATAGCTGCCGCCGCACCACGACTAATTCCCATATTGACCATCACTGGGAATAAGGTCGCCATCAATAACACACCAAGACCTGTTGCGGATGAAACAGCTAATGACATTAAACATGCAACAATATAAGCCGCTACCATTAAAAGATAAGGTGAGTTGATCATTTTTAATGGGCGTGAGGCAAGTTTCACGACCACGTCATTGGCACCAATATGAGTCATATAAGAAGCAAACCCACATAGCACCATGATCATCATCCCCAGATCACCACCACGGCTCATAAGTAGATTTTTTACATACTCAACAATATCGATTAAGCGATAACCGGTACTTGTGACACTGGCTGGTAATACTGATTTGCCCATAATCACACTGATGATAAGCAATAATAGCCCACCAGTAAGTAGCACACCTGTTGGCGAATATCCCTTAACAATGTAACGCCCAACACCCACAGCGACGAGGGCGCCGATAAGAATTTCAATCATGTATAGTTCCTGTCTACGATAGTTATTTATAAAATGAAGCTTTTTGTTTTTATCATCATTTTTTTGCATTTAGTGCAATGGACACACTCTGCCCAAAGGCAACGTTGCAGTGTATGACATATATCAAAAAAAACGACTATTTTTTTACATGTAAACAGTACGAATGAGTATTTTTTAGGCAAAAACTGAATTAAATGATAAACATAATGCACTATGAGCATAATTTAATCATTTTATCCATTTTCTGTTAACAGTGACAGGGAACGGGGAACGGGGATAAGAAACATAATGCAGCATCTGTGTTCCACAGATATTGTTTAATATAAGAGAAGGGGTTATTAATCATAAATTAATAAAATCAATTTATTAGCCAAAAAACAAAACAAGGTGGAATAAAATTTTATTCCACCTTGTTAACAACTTTAAAAATTATATTTTTTTCAATAATTGATTAAGCGCTTTAACTTCGGGGCTATCATCTTGCTTATTTAACCAATTATCTATGGCCTGTTTTGCTTTTTGCTGTAATTGATCACGTAGTAATTTTTCAACGTTAAACTCATATTGGATAGCATTCCAATTACCATACAATCTTAATGGAATATCTATTTTGGCCAGTTGGCGAATAAATTCATTCTCTTTGCCCCAACCTTTTTTGATATTAACCATCAGCATCACATCTAGATTATGACGTTGTAGATCTAATTGACCTTGCCCGCTGATCTGATAAGCACTTGCTTGAGCATCTAACTGATTTAACGTCACTCGGCCTTTAGGTGCTAGTTTAAACTGGGCAATCACACTATCTGCTTTGGTATAGTTCTCAATATCTTCAGGGTAAACCACTTGATCGGTTGTTTGTGCAATAGATTGCTGGATCACTTGTGGAATATTTAATCCTAGCATTTTAAATTCGCTTAATGAGGTATCCAGTGTGCCCTGCCAGCTATTAAGAAACGCGTTGCGATTATATCCGGCACCTTCTAGATGCCCTTTTGCAGAAATTAAACCGCTGAAATTTTCTGGCTGATCAAAGACGCGTAATAAAGGTTGCAAAGGGATATTATTCATTGTGACATTCATACTAATATGCGCTGGCACAATGCTAGTAGAAATCACCGTAGGCAGTGAGAAATTTCCGTTTAGGATCTGCCCTTCTAACCTATCAATATTTAATGATTTGGGGTTATTTAATGCGGTTAATTTAACATTGTTTATTTCTAATTCTTTATACAATAACTTATTGAGCGCTAAGTTTAAGCTAAATTCAATATCACCCCAGTGGGTTAAATCATACGCTTTGTTTTCAATTGTCGCGGAGGTAATAACCGGACGAGCCATAATAGTTGCATTGGGTGATGGTGCAGCCTGAGCATGGCTAAAGAATGAGAATGATCTCGACGGGGTATTTGCCAAGGTTAACGATGCTGTTTCAGATGAATTAGGCTGTGCTAACTCAGGTAATAGGGTATTTAAATTTAAAGTGTCCCCAGTTAATTCCACTTGATAGCGGTTCTTTTTAGCCAATTCAGCCGTGATGCTACCTTGTAGCTGACTCTCATTTGCCGTCATATTTAAATTATTTAAGGCAATAACATTTACACTATCATTTTTAATATTGAAATCTGAGGTTAAATTTCCGGAGATCCCTTGAGCCGGAAGTCCTATTCCCGATAATGCATAATCTAATTGAGCGATATTGCCACTGATTTGATATGGGTAGCCACTCATATCAGCATTAGCAACAACATTTAACATTAACTCGCGACGATCACGATTAATTTTGGTGCTCATCTCAAGGTTAATTTGTTTTTTGTCGTCCGTTTTTAATAATAAATTGATATCGCGTAAATTAAGTTGCTCTCCCCCTTTGGTTTGCCAAATAATCAAACTATCGGAGATCCTCACCTTAGCAATATTTAATTGCCAACGATTTGTTTTTGGCTCAATAATCGGACGAGTACTGTCTTCATTGGCAACAGAAGGCGGGGTTATTTTAGGTATTGCTTTACTCTCAGGCGTTTGTCTAACCACTGCGCCTTTTAGCATCACTTCTTTTACTTCCAACTGGTGGGAAAGTAATGGCCATAATTCCACATCAAGACGCATATTATCAGCAGTGATCAATGGTTGCTCAGCACCGGGGGCTGTTAATGACATTTTACCACTAATAATGCTGAGTTTTGGCCAGACATGCCAACGCATATCATCTTGTAAGGTTAATTTATAGCCACTTTGTTTTTCAACGCGTTCAACAAGATAACCACGAAAATCATTAGGGTTAATGAGCAAAACTAATGTCGTTAAGCCTGCCAAAATCACTACAAGCAAAATGGCGAGTGTTGTCAAAAACCTTTTCATATTGTTACCCGCTTAATAAAGTTGATAATAGTCGTTAATGAAAAATTAATCTTCACTAATCCGACTTCCTACCGCACCTTGTTGATTTTTATATTTCGCATCTTGGCGACGATTGTAAGGCCTATCCGCAGAGCCTGACATAGGTTCAAAACTTAATGCGCCAATCACCATACCCGGTCTTAATGCTAATGGCAGTTTACCTGAATTAAAAAATTCTAATACGATGTGTCCATGCCAGCCCGGATCAATTCGGTGAGCCGTGACGTGTACCATTAATCCCAATCGCGCTAAAGATGAGCGTCCATCTAACCACCCTACTACATTATCCGGTAATGTGACAGACTCTAATGTAACCGCCAAGGCAAGCTCTCCGGGATGAAGATAAAACGCTTCGCCTTCTGGTAATACAATTTCATCACTCATCACCCGCTCAAGGGCCTCATTAACTTCATTTTTGGGGCCACTGAGGTCAATGTAAGCCGCAGTATGTCCTTGGAAAACACGAAACTGGTTACCCAAGCGAACATCCGCTGTTGCGCCGTTAATTCGCTCGACAGGCGGGCGGGGTTCAATGACTAATTTACCTTCATCAAGCCACTGAATAATATCACGGTCGCATAATCGCATTTTATTTCCCTTCTTCAAGTTAAACAGGCAGTTTCATGGTTAATCATGCATGAAAGCTGCCTACAAATGAACTCAATTATTCACAAAACTGTCCGATTTTTGCTTTCAAAATATCGATCGCAACACGGTTTTTTCCCCCTCTAGGCACAATAATATCGGCATATTGTTTAGAAGGCTCAATAAACTGGAAGAACATCGGACGAACAGTTTTATTATATTGTTCAATAACAGAATCTAGACTACGCCCACGTTCATTCACATCACGTTTAATTCTACGCATTAAACAGATATCTAATGGCGTATCGACAAAGATAGAAAAATCCATCTCTTCACGTAAGCGCTTATCTGTTAATAACAGAATACCTTCAATAATAATAACTTTTTTTTGGTTTAAAATGAATGGTTTCTGATTTACGGGTGTGAGCGACATAATCATATTGAGGGAGTTCGATGGCGTTTCCGGCTTTTAGTTCACACAAATGTTGGTATAAAAGTGCGTGATCCATCGAATTGGGGTGGTCGTAGTTAACTTTATATCGCTCTTCCATTGTTAAATCACTTTGGTCACGATAATAGCAATCTTCTGGTATCACACCGATATTATGATCACCTACTTGCGCTCTTAATTCACGGTAAAGTGTACTGGCAATAAGACTTTTGCCTGAAGCAGAGGCTCCAGCGATACCTACAATTGTGCACTGATGTGCTGTGTCAGCCATAATAAAAAACCTGGTTTGAAATAAAAAAGAGGAATAACGTAATAATATGTAAATATTACGCTCGCGCAGATTATAGTTTTGAAATCCTTCTGGTTCCAGCGTAAAACCAAAAATCTCTTTGTTTTTTATCAAAAATAGTCAGATTTCAGCGGATAAAAAAAAGGAAGCCTAAAAGACTTCCCATAATAATCAATAGATTATTGTTTCACCGCTTATACCGCGCGGAAAGAAATTTCCGTTGGAATAGCATCCCCATCCCAATACATTTGCGCAGAAACTGTTGAAGCAATTTCACGATAGATATCAGCGAATTCACCTTCTGGATCACGCATCACCGTCGGTTGTCCGCGATCTAAATCTTCACGTAAAGAGATATGCAGTGGAATTTGACCCAATAATTGGCAATGATATTTTTCGGCTAATTTCTCAGCACCACCAGTACCAAAAATAGGCTCAAGATGACCACAATTGCTACAAATATGCGCACTCATATTCTCAATAATACCTAATACGGGTACATTGACTTTTTTGAACATGACAATGCCTTTCATCGCATCCACCAGCGCAATATCTTGTGGTGTTGTAACAACAACGGCGCCAGTCACCGGAATATTTTGTGATAAGGTCAATTGAATATCACCCGTTCCTGGTGGCATATCGATCACAAGGTAGTCTAAATCAGGCCATAACGTATCTTGCAGCATTTGCATCAACGCTTTGCTTGCCATTGGACCACGCCATACCATGGCATTATCGTCTGTGACTAAATAACCGATAGAGTTAGATGCTAGACCATACGCCATAATAGGTGCCATATGTTGCCCATCTGGTGAAGTTGGGCGTTCCATGGTTGTACCTAACATATTAGGAATGGATGGGCCATAAATATCCGCATCCAGAATACCAACTTTAGCCCCTTCTTGTGCTAGCGCTAAAGCAAGGTTTACCGCGGTACTGGATTTACCCACCCCGCCTTTACCTGAACTCACCGCCAGAATATTACGTACGCCATTAATACCTGGTAGATCGTTTGCACGACGTAGTGTGGCAATATTGTGTTTTAGCTTCCACTCAACAGCTTTGGCTCCCGTCATATTACGCAGCTCTGCCGTTTTTTCTTCAATCAGTTGTTGGAAAGGTTTTTTCCACACAAACGGCATCACTAATTCGATATGAAGGACATCATCAATCATCGCACACTGATGTAATGCTTTTAGGGAAAGCAGATTACGTTTCAATGTCGGGTGTTCAAAAGTAGACAAGACACCTGAAACTTTTTCTTTCAGAATCTCAGGGGTGGTCTGCTCGGGGGATTTATCACTCATCCCGGCTCCTCTCATTTTCGTTATTCATTAAATATCTGAGTGCACCTATCATATCAGATAGTCAATGACTACGATAATGCCTTACCTCAATTTGCCAAGCGAAATTTCTCTTGCAAAAACTCTATGATTGCCCTAGCGACATCATGACGGATAGGTTAACATCAAAGACCCTTTTTTTAATTTAATGGAAGTAAGATCCTTACTATGTCTCACGTCGCGAATAAATTATTGGTAACCTGTGCGTTACCTTATGCTAACGGTTCAATTCATCTCGGTCATATCCTTGAACACATTCAGGCTGATATCTGGGTCCGTTACCAACGAATGCGCGGCAAAGAAGTTCATTTCATCTGCGCTGATGATGCTCACGGCACGCCTATTATGCTGAAAGCTCAACAATTGGGTATTACCCCAGAAGCCATGATTGAAGAGATGAGCAAAGAGCATCAACAGGATTTTGCCGGTTTTAATATCAGCTACGATAATTATCACTCCACACACAGTGAAGAAAATCGTCAATTATCGACGAAAATTTATCTAGCCCTGAAAAAAAATGGTCATATTAAAAGTAAAACGATTTCTCAACTTTATGATGAAGAAAAAGGCATGTTCTTGCCTGATCGTTTTGTTAAAGGGACTTGCCCTAAGTGTAAAGCGCCCGATCAATATGGTGATAACTGTGAAGTATGTGGGTCAACTTATAGCCCGACAGAATTAATTAATCCTCGCTCTGTGGTATCGGGTTCAACGCCGGTAATGCGTGAAACTGAACACTATTTCTTTGATCTCCCAGCCTTTAGCAATATGTTGCAAGAGTGGATCCGCTCCGGTGCATTGCAAGAGCAAGTAGCCAATAAGATGCAAGAGTGGTTTGACAGCGGTCTGCAACAGTGGGATATCACCCGTGACGCCCCTTATTTCGGTTTTGAAATCCCTGATGCGCCGGGTAAATATTTCTATGTTTGGTTAGACGCCCCTATTGGTTATATGGGCTCATTCTTAAACCTATGTGAAAAACGTGGTGATTTAAGCTTTGATGAGTTCTGGAACAAAGAGAGCAAAACTGACTTATACCATTTTATCGGTAAAGATATCGTTTATTTCCACAGCTTATTCTGGCCGGCAGTGTTAGAAGGTAGTGAATACCGTAAACCAACCAACCTATTTGTGCATGGCTATGTCACCGTCAATGGTGCGAAGATGTCAAAATCTCGCGGCACCTTTATTACGGCACGTGCCTATCTTGATCACTTTGATGCTGATTGCCTACGCTATTACTATGCGGCAAAACTTTCATCACGTATTGATGATATTGACCTAAACTTAGAAGACTTTGTACAGCGTGTAAACAGCGATATCGTCAACAAGGTGGTTAACCTCGCGTCCCGTACTGCGGGTTTTATCAGTAAACGCTTTGATGGCAAATTAGCGGCAAGCCTTGATGATGCGAAGTTATATCAACATTTCGTCGATATGCAAGAAAGCATCGCACAATGTTTTGAAAACCGTGAATTTGGTAAAGCCATTCGTGAAATTATGGCATTAGCAGACGAAGCTAACCGCTATATTGATGAAAAAGCGCCTTGGGTGGTTGCTAAACAAGAAGGTAAAGAGGCTGAGTTGCAAGCTATTTGTACTATGGGAATTAACTTATTCCGTGTACTGATGACTTATTTAAAACCAATTCTACCTTCTTTAACAGAACGTTCAGAAGCCTTCTTACAAACTGAATTAACTTGGAATGCTCTGTCGCAACCGCTGTTAAACCATGAAATTACTAAATTTAAAGCATTGTTTAATCGTATTGAAATGGATAAAGCCAATGCAATGGTAGAAGCTTCAAAAAGTACCATTGCGCCAGTCAAAGAAATCACGGGTCCATTAGCAGACGCGCCTATTCAAGAAACTATTAAATTTGATGATTTTGCCAAAATTGATATGCGCATTGCTGAAATTAAACAGGCTGATTTCGTTGACGGCTCAGATAAGTTGCTAAAATTAATACTGGACTTAGGGGGAGAAACACGCCAAGTATTCTCCGGCATTCGTTCTGCATACCCTGATCCGAAAGTATTAGAAGGTCGCTTAACTGTTATGATTGCAAACCTAGCACCTCGCAAAATGCGTTTTGGAATTTCAGAAGGTATGGTGATGGCCGCAGGCCCTGGTGGTGAAGATATTTTCTTACTTAGCCCAGATAGTGGGGCTAAACCGGGTCACCAAGTGAAATAAAAACTGACCTTTATTCAAAATGCAAATACAAAGCGGGGTTCTATAAAGAGCCCCGCTCTTTTTTTATTGTGATCCATAGCACACTTTGAAAATTGGTGTATGATAAATACGTCAGTTGATTTAGGACACATATCTATGAAATCTAAGCGGGTGCAGATCACAATCTGGCACTATATACGATCATTTTTTATACTTTATCTTTGTCTTTTTGCCGGTAATCTTATTTCAGCCTTATTACCTTTCGCGGTGCCAGGCAGTATTGTTGGACTACTTATTCTATTTGGTTTACTTGCCTTCCAGCTTATTCCATTACGTTGGGTAAAACCCGGTGGTAATATTTTACTGAAAAATATGTCATTGCTCTTTATTCCTATCGGGGTGGGTGTAATGAACTATTATAATTTATTAAGCCAACAACTCTTTCCTATTGTTCTGGCCTGTGTTGTCAGTACCTTTGCGGTGATGGCGCTAGTCGCTTACTGCTCACATTACGTGCATCGTGAACGTCCTATTATCGGTGCTAAACCCGATAAAGTAGAGGATGTAGAATTAGCAGAACAACAAGACGACGACAGAGCGTTAAGTGAGAAGAAAAAATGTTAATATTAATGAATATTTGGTGGTCATTACCGCTAACACTTATTATTTTCTACTTAGCACGTAAACTGGCTGCTCGATTTAAATGGCCTATTTTAAATCCGTTATTGATTGCTATTGTTGTTATTATTCCTATTTTATTAGTGACACACACCGCCTATGAGGATTATTTTGCCGGAAGTCGTATCCTTAACGACTTGTTGCAACCTGCTGTTGTTGCTTTAGCTATTCCTTTATATCAACAATTACACCAAATACGCGCACAATGGAAATCGTTAATTAGTATCTGCTTTATTGGTAGTATCGCCGCCATGGCTAGTGGTACAGCGATTGCATTATGGGCTGGTGCTACTCCTGAAATTGCCGCCTCCATTTTGCCTAAATCGGTAACAACCCCTATCGCAATGGCTGTTGCGGATTCCATAGGTGGTATTCCTGCAATCAGTGCTGCATGTGTTATTGCAGTAGGTATTTTAGGTGCCATTTTTGGTCATACGCTATTTAAAATATTACGTATTCCAACTCACGCTTCTCGTGGTTTAGCGATGGGAACAGTCTCTCACGCAGTGGGTACCGCAAGAGCAGCTGAAATCGATTATATTGAAGGGGCATATAGTTCATTAGCATTAATGACTTGCGGTATTATTACTTCACTTACC
The DNA here is from genome assembly GCF_054767435.1 of Proteus sp. MB838. Lineage (NCBI taxonomy): Bacteria > Pseudomonadati > Pseudomonadota > Gammaproteobacteria > Enterobacterales > Morganellaceae > Proteus > Proteus sp. MB838. Next base: position 38,276 of record NZ_BAABMO010000004.1, on the reverse strand, counting down.
GCACCTTTTATTTTTCCTTTTATTTTGCACCTTTTTAGCTGATTAGCTAATTAGCTAAATCAATAGAACACATAAAAAACCTTCGTTCAGAGCGAAGGTTTTTTATGCTAATGCTAAAATCAATTTACTATAAATTTGAGATGTATCTCCCAATTAATCATTCAGTTGCAATAGTTTCATTGAAAATATGATTTTAATCACATATAAGAATAGGTAAAGATGCCTAAAATCTTACAATAGCAGAAGATTAATGGGAGACACCTATATGCATACTCGTTTTCAGGCAATTTGGTCAGATTTATCCCCTCAATTACAACAAGCACTTACGCCTTATCTTGAGCAGGATGAATTTCCGGCAATGTTCACTGCAGAACAAGTTAATGCGTTAAAAACACAGTTACAATGTAATGATGATGAGTTAGCCCTCGCATTACTGCCTGTTGCAGCCGCTTGTGCTGTGACACCTATCTCTCATTTTAATGTGGGTGCCATTGCTCGTGGTGAAAGCGGCCACTTCTATTTTGGGGCAAATATGGAGTTTGCTGGCGCCCCATTACAACAAACGGTACACGCAGAGCAAAGTGCGGTTACACATGCTTGGTTACGCGGTGAGTCTCGTTTAGTTGCCATCACAGTTAACTATACCCCTTGTGGTCATTGTCGTCAGTTTATGAACGAACTAAATAGCGGCACTCATATTGCAATCCATCTCCCAGGCCGAAAAGTGGCGACCTTAGGTGACTACTTACCTGATAGCTTTGGCCCTAAAGATCTCAATATCACTACCCTACTGATGGATAAAGTTAATCACGGTTATCAAATAGATAACACTAGCCAACTAGCACAACAGGCACTACAAGCAATAAATCGTAGTCATGCCCCTTACAGCCATTCTCACAGTGGTATTGCTGTACAGATGAAAAGCGGCAAGATCTTTCAAGGCAGTTATGCTGAAAATGCCGCATTCAATCCTAGTATGCCACCATTACAAGCGGCACTTATTGCATTAAATATGGCGGGTGAAAATGTTATGGATATTGAGTCTGCAATATTAATTGAAAAAGCAGACAGCCTATTAACTCAGTGGGATGCCACCCAAGCAACATTAACAGCTTTAGGTTGCCGCCAAATACAGCGTGTCACTTTGTAACATTTTTTAACTTATACCGTTAAATTGTCCTCATAAAAAAGCATCAGCATGTAAATTTTTGCTGATGCTTATCAGAAAAAGTCATAACAATTGTATCTATCTCTCATTTCTAAGCAGAAAAATCATAAAAAAATAACATAAGCTGTACATATTTTTATTATTTTGTAGGATCTACACTTGTCATGTGACTAACTGCCTTACAAGAGTATTTTTCATGGAACTGGAACACGAAAGTAAACGTCCTCTCTATATCCCGTATGCAGGCCCAATCCTGCTTGAATTTCCCCTGTTAAATAAAGGTAGTGCTTTTAGCGAAGAAGAGCGCAGCACCTTTAACCTTCATGGTTTACTGCCTGAGGCAGTAGAAACCATTGAAGAGCAGGTGGAACGCGCTTACCGTCAATATCTTGATTTTAAAAATGATAACGATAAACACATCTATTTAAGAAATATCCAAGATACCAATGAAACGCTATTTTATCGTCTGTTGGAATCTCACCTTACTGAAATGATGCCCATCATTTATACCCCCACAGTAGGTGAAGCTTGTGAGCACTTCTCTGATATTTACCGCCGTGCGCGTGGACTTTTTATCTCTTACCCTAACCGCGCCAATATTGATGATATGCTACAAAACGCCACCAAACAAAACGTAAAAGTGATTGTGGTCACAGATGGTGAGCGTATCCTTGGTTTAGGTGACCAAGGTATCGGTGGTATGGGTATTCCTATTGGTAAACTCTCTTTATATACCGCTTGTGGTGGAATAAGCCCCGCTTATACCTTACCCGTTGTACTGGATGTTGGCACCAATAATCCACAACGTTTAAATGACCCACTTTATATGGGCTGGCGCCACCCACGTATTACCGGAGATGAATATAACGAATTTGTCGATGAATTTATTCAAGCCGTTAAACGTCGTTGGCCAAATGTACTGCTGCAATTTGAAGATTTTGCACAAAAAAATGCCATGCCGTTATTAAATCGTTATCGTGATGAATTATGTTGCTTTAATGATGATATTCAAGGTACTGCCGCTGTGACATTAGGTAGTCTAATTGCGGCAAGCCGTGCTGCCGGGCGTCAATTAAAAGATCAAACTGTCGCTTTCTTAGGGGCAGGATCAGCAGGTTGTGGTATTGCAGAGCAAATTATTGCACAAATGAAGTCTGAAGGACTAAGCGACGAACAAGCTCGTGCACGTATCTTTATGGTTGACCGTTTTGGTTTATTAACGGATAAACTGCCAAACTTACTCGATTTCCAAAGTAAGCTTATTCAAAAAAGCGAAACGCTGGCCGATTGGCAAACAGAAACGGATGCAATTTCACTGTTAGAAGTGGTTAAAAATGCTAAGCCAACCATTCTGATTGGCGTTTCTGGTCAAGCAGGACTTTTCACTGAAGAGATTATTCGTGAAATGCATAAGCATTGTGAACGTCCTACCGTGATGCCTCTTTCGAACCCAACGTCTCGTGTTGAAGCGCGTCCTGAAGATATTATTAATTGGACTGATGGACAAGCTCTTGTTGCTACAGGAAGTCCATTTGCCCCAGTCACCTATAAAGAGAAAGTGTATCCTATTGCACAATGCAATAACTCATACATCTTCCCAGGTATTGGCCTTGGCGTTATTGCAAGTGGTGCAAAGCGTGTTACTGATGCCATGTTAATGGTTGCAAGCCGTGCGTTAGCCGATTGCTCGCCTATGGCAAAAGAAGGCGATGGCCCACTATTACCTTTATTAGCCGATATTCAACAAGTTTCACGTTATATTGCTAAACAAGTTGCCAAAGAAGCACAGGTGCAAGGTGTTGCAACGGTCACGTCTGATTCTGCTTTAGAAGAAGCGATTGAACGTAACTATTGGGAGCCTGAATACCGTATTTACAAGAGAACGTCATTCTAATTGAGTTAAAATCATTAGGTTTCATTCTGAAAAGCGCACTATTATCACTAATAGCGCGCTTTTTTCTTGCTTCCCAATTAGTGCTCAAGTAGCCTTTAACCTATTAGAAAACCCTGAGTCATTAAGGCAAGGATATGCTAAAGCGCCTCATTTATCTCTTTTTGACCCTTTTTATCTTAGTTGCGGTGGCATTAATTGCTTGTGATCGCTGGATAGGTGTAAAAACTAGCCCCTATATATTTGAAGATATAAATAAACTACCTGCCAAAAAAGTAGGCATGGTATTAGGTACTGCTAAATATTACACCACAGGCTATCTTAACCAATTTTATCAATATCGTATTCAAGGTGCTGTTAATGCCTATAGCAGCGGCAAAGTGCAATATCTGTTACTCAGTGGAGATAATGCACAGCATAGCTATAATGAACCCAATACGATGCGTAAAGATTTAATTAAAGCAGGCATACCTGCATCGCGTATCGTTATGGATTTTGCTGGATTTAGAACTTTAGATTCGGTAGTACGCACAAAAGAAGTGTTTGGGACAGATGGCTTTACTATTATCACTCAGCGTTTCCATTGCGAACGAGCCGTATTTATTGCCCTTGAAAAAGGCATTGATGCCCAGTGTTTTGCTGTTGCTTCGCCGAAGAGTATGTTTAAGGTGCGTGTACGTGAAGTTTTAGCCAGAGCAGGTGCGGTTGTCGATCTCTATATATTAAAACGCGAACCGCGTTTTCTAGGTCCACCAGAAGCAATACCTGCTGTACAAAATATTCCTGATGATATTAAGGGCTATCCGGCGGTTTCACCACAAGAGGTAGAAGCGTTGCCATTAAACAATGGTAAAAACAGTTAAAAGCGTTTAGCTAACCCTGTTGACGAGTGGCGCCACAGCCACTCGATTGGCCCTTGAGAAAAATAGCGTAACCACGTTACAGCAAAGATAATATTTATCCCCCAAATAGCCATCACAAATAGCATAAGCTGCAATAAAGTAAATTGGTTAAATAACCCCATCCACTGGAAAAGCGTCGTGCCAATAATACTCTGTAGTAAATAGGTGGTAAGCGCCATTTTCCCCACACAACGTAAAGCATAGGCGATAAAACTGTGTTGAATATAAGGCCATGCCCAATAGAGTAAAGCAATATAACCTAAGCTTTGAATAATTTGGATCACCATGGTGATAGGCTGAGCCACTACCGCAGACCACATATAATGCCAATCTAAATAATAATCGGTAATAACAAGCGTCCCTTGGAAAAGTAAACTTATGACTAAAAAACAAACCGCTATCAAACCATAATGAGACTGTGAATAGCGTCGTTGTAACCAACCGGATGCCATTAACGCCGCCCCCATTAACATGGCGCCAATTAAAAACCAACTATATTGACGAACTAAATTAAAAATAAAATCACTCAGTTCATCTAATCGCCAGTAGATACTATTTATATAGTTTCCGGTTTTCCAGTTAGTCTCTATCATGGCGGAATAGTCAGAGCTATACCAAACTATTTCAACAAAATCACGATAGTAATAAAATAAAAAAGCTAAAATAATCGCGCCAAATAAATAGAGCAGCAGCCCAAGGATAAATTGCCGCTTAATAGGTAATGCTTTAATAAAAAAGAGAACAAATAATCCGCAAATACTATAAGGAAATAAGATATCCCCTTCCCATAGTAATAGGGTATGAATAATACCGATTAATGCCAGAATAATTAGGCGAGAGACGTTCCAAGCAACAGAGCGTTGTGATAATAAATAAAGTGTTCCGCCAAATAGCAGCGCAAAAATAAACAGAAACTTTCCTTGGGTAAATAAATTTAATCCCATCCAAGTAAGTTTGTCCGCAAAAGTCGCCTCTCCTGAATGCATAGGATTAAATGAGGCAACTCTTAATAAGGCAAAACCTGAGATATTGAGTAATAAGATGCCAAGGATCGCTATTCCTCTCAACGCATCTAAAGCGTCGATGCGTTGACGTGAACTTTGTTCCATTTATTCATCTCAAAGGTGGCGTACAGCACGCAAAAACTCTTGGCGAGTATTTTGGCTAGATTTAAATAGTCCACCTAATGAGGTTGTGGTGGTTGCACTGGTTGCATCACGAATGCCTCTTGCTTTTACACAATAGTGAACGGCATCAATAGAGACAGCAACGTTTTTCGTCCCCAATAGCGTTTGTAAGGCAATCAATATTTGTTGCGTTAAACGCTCTTGCACTTGAGGGCGTTGTGCGAAGAACTGCACAATACGGTTAATTTTTGATAAACCAATCACTTTATCTTTAGGAATATAAGCAACCGTTGCTTTACCATCAATAGTGACAAAATGGTGCTCACAAGTACTGGTTAATGTGATGTCACGAACAGTGACCATTTCATCAACCTGCATTTTATTTTCAATCAGGGTGATTTTAGGAAAGTTGTGATAATCCAAGCCTGAAAAAATTTCATCAACATACATTTTCGCAATGCGATGTGGCGTTTCCGCTAAACTGTCATCACTCAAATCTAGGTTTAACAATTTCATCACTTCCGTCATGTGATGTTTAATTTGTTGTTTACTCTCACTGGGTGAAAGTTTTGGCTCACGAAGAGGCGTTTCCAAACCACGCTCCACTAACGCGGCATGTACCCATTGCGCCTCTTTACTTAATGTTGATGACATTGGACTCTCCGATAAACACATTAATTAAGTCTCTGTTACCTAATTCAACGATAACCGTTACACTTTAGATGAGCTGAATCACATTATCCAGCAATACTGCATTTTTGGTTATGAAATTATTGCTTTTTTGTCATTTTTTATTGTTTTACCCTTTATTGTTTTCTTTCATACAAACCAAAATACCGCCGATGATCAATATCACAAAGGCGACATATAATGCCGGCTCTAGTCTTCCCGTTAACGCCGTTGAAAGGAAGGAAACCAGAGGCCCAACTAGCTGTCCAATAGCATAAAATGTTGTTAATAATCCTGCCATATAACGAGCATGATCAGGTGCCAACTCTTTACCACGTAAAAATGCCAATTGCACCGCACACATTAACCCTCCCCCCACTAAAAATGCGCCAATAGCAAGACCTGTAATTGTGGGTAGCCATTCGGCAATGATGATCCCCAGTGCTTGCAACCATAGTGTTATCGCCAATCGTAATTGTGTATTAAGGACATTACGTGTCAGTATCGCGATCCCAATACATAAAGCTGCGGAAGCACCAAAAATAGGCCAGACAAATTGAGCAACTAAGCTACCGGGAAAACGTTCCGTCGCCATTTGAGATAAAAAGGTTGCAGGTAAAATATAACCAAAGCCCGCAAAGGTATAACCCCAAATCAATTTTTTCATCGCCGGCGTTAAGATAAGTGGCTCTACTTTGACTTGCTCACGATTAATTGACCAAGGTTTGGGTAAATGATAGCTCACATAAATTGCACAAATAAATGCCAACACACCGTAAATCAACCAACCTGTTGTCGCACTCATCTGCCACTTGAGAATGAATACCGCAAGAAGGCCACTAATAAAGATCCCCGCCCCTGTTCCTGCATAGACTGCCACACTTAATGCCGGGCGATTTAAACGGGCTAATACTTCATTTGCCCACGAAGCAACGAGCACTAATGTCCAACCGCTTGCCCAACCAATAAAAAAACGGGCAATACTATGAGTTAAAGCATCATTAAGTACCGCACTAAGCAGTGTAATGATCACCGCTCCCCATAATCCCCCCCAAAGCCGATAGCCCACACCTTTAGTTGCTTTCATCGCATCATATGAACCAGCTAAATATCCTAGATAATTAAATGCAGCAACAATACTGGCACTGGTTAATGTCAGTTGTGTGTCCGCAATCATTAGCGGTACTTGAGGCGTAAAAGTAAAACGCCCTATCCCCATAGCAACAACTAAAGCAAGGAAACCACTAAAAGCGATATGAAAGGCTTGTGCTGAATGGCTTGGGTGGGTTGAGGTATTCATAAGGCTCCATTGTATTGATGTTATTTATTACATTTAAAATACAACAATATTATTAACACATTAACTAACAGTTTTGTTTTAAATAGTTAACATTTTATGTTGAGTAATATTTTCTTTTTTTGCTGATGAGATGATCGCTAACATGATGTGCTTCATCGTGATAGATTAGTATCGTGAAATAAAACAGCACATTTCGATAGATTTTGGAGTATACAATGAGTCAATGTCAGGTTAGCGGTTTGTTATCCCTTGATGAGGCGCTAGAAAAATTACTTGAAAAACCGGTGGCAATCACAGATACCCTTAGTATCCCTTTGCATAAGGCAGCAGGTTATATCTTAAGTGAGCACATCACTTCACCACTCAATGTACCTCCTTTCGATAATTCTGCCATGGATGGTTACGGTGTACGTTATACGGATCTAAACACTCAATCTCCTTTACCTATTGCAGGCAAAGCGTTTGCTGGAGTCCCTTTTGAAGGTGAATTACCACAAGGACAATGTGTTCGTATCATGACCGGAGCCATGATACCCGCAGGTGTCGATACCGTTATTATGCAAGAAGAAACACAAGTGACTGACAACGGTATTCTTTTTCCACATCCGGCCAAGCTTGGACAAAATATTCGTCGTATTGGTGAGGATATAAAACAAAACGATATCGTCTTAGCCGCAGGAACAAAACTTTCTACAGCACAGTTACCTCTTATTGCTTCACTCGGTATTGCCAATATTAATGTTTACCGCAAATTAAAAGTGGCCGTATTTTCAACGGGTGATGAGTTGCAAACTATTGGCCAACCATTAAAAGCGGGGCAAATCTATGATACTAACCGCTTTGCCGTACGCTTAATGTTGGAAAAATTAGATTGTGATGTGCTTGATTTAGGCGTTATTCCAGATTCGCCAGAAAAACTGAGAGAAACCTTTAAAACCGCTGATGCACAAGCGGATTTAGTGATTAGCAGTGGCGGAGTTTCTGTGGGTGAAGCGGACTATACTAAACAAATTTTAGATGAAATAGGCGAAATTGGTTTTTGGAAATTAGCCATTAAGCCGGGTAAACCTTTTGCTTTTGGTCGCTTACATAATGCTTGGTTCTGCGGATTACCGGGTAATCCTGTATCAGCAACAGTGACATTCTACCAATTAGTACAGCCTTTAATTGCCCGTTTATCTGGTTTTAGTCAGTGGCGAGCACCACAGCGTTTCCATGCTAAAACCTGTTCACCATTAAAAAAATCTGTCGGTCGTCTGGATTTCCAACGCGGTATCGCCAGTATTAATGAAAATGGTGAATGGCAAGTAACCACATCGGGACATCAAGGCTCTCACGTATATAGCTCCTTTAGTGTTGCAAACTGTTTTATCGTCTTAGAGCGAGAGCGTGGTAAAGTTGCAGCGGGTGAAACCGTCACTATTGAGCTATTTAATCCTCTGCTAAAAAGCGAATAGTGTTTATGAGTATAGAATTAACCGATGAAGAAACGCTGCGTTATAATCGCCAAATTGTGTTAAGGGGCTTTGATTTTGACGGTCAAGAAGCACTGAAAAGTGCTTCTGTATTGATTGTCGGTGTTGGGGGATTAGGCTGTAGTGTATCGCAATATCTCACTGCCGCAGGTGTTGGCAAACTGACACTATTAGATTTTGATACCGTTTCACTGTCCAATCTTCAACGCCAGATCCTGCATCGCGATAGCACCATTGGTCAGCCGAAAGTTTTATCAGCTAAAACAACATTAAACGCGATTAATCCCCATGTACAGATAGATACGGTTGATGCACTACTTGAAGATAAAGCACTGGCTGAATTAATCAGCCAACATCATCTGGTAATGGATTGCACAGATAATGTCACTATCCGCGAACAACTAAATCGACTGTGTTTTATGCAGAAAAAACCCTTAGTATCTGGTGCAGCCATTCGTATGGAAGGCCAAATTAGCGTCTTTACCTATCAAGATGATGAACCTTGCTATCGCTGTTTAAGTCATCTTTTTGGTGATAATGCACTCACTTGTGTTGAAGCGGGTATTATGGCCCCTGTTGTGGGTACTATTGGCACTTTACAGGCCATTGAAGCCATCAAATTACTCACTGGTTATGGTGAAACTTTACATGGCAAAGTATTAATATTTGACGCTATGCGGATGCAATTTCGTGAATTTAAGTTACCTAAAAATCCACACTGTGATGTATGTGCGGCTAATTTGCCCGATAATTGACCCCCTCTAGTATTTTAATAGGGTAAGTAGCTATCGGTTCTGCTTACCTTATTATCTTCCATATAGTGGTATTCTATGCGGTTTATCCTATTATTTTCGCCCGTTGATAAAACAGTTAGTTAAATCAATGTAACACGCAGGTAGTATTGAGCGTCATTTAATTCTAATATGACCGCCCGCATCAAAACTTCATAGGATGCCCAATCAGTACCGAAAATTAGCCATCATCGCCAAAAAAGCTATACAAGGTAGAAGAATGACATTTCAAATTGCAGACACACTCTATTATAACGGCCTAATCTATACCGCTGATAATAGTAACAATTTCGTCGAAGCTATCGCTGTTTCCCAAGGCATTATTATTGCAACAGGCACAAAATCGAATTTACTTGCTTACTGTAATGAAAAAACACAGCATATCGATTTACAGAAGAAAATGGTGATGCCCGGCATTATTGATGCTCATATGCATCCATTTTGGGGGGGAGCCACATTAGCAGGTTGTCACCTTGATTACCTCTCCTTAACAATCGATGAAATTCTATCGCGTATCCAACGCTATCTTGATGCTGATCCCATCGATAGTGATACAGCTTGGTTGAAAGTGTCAGCATGGTATCGTGAAGGGATGCAACCGGAAGGGATACAAATGACGCGTTATCACCTTGATAGCTTAAATACGTCTCGCCCTATCTTACTTTTTTCTAGTGATTGTCATAGCGTATTAGCAAATTCCCGCGCACTAGAATTATTAAATATTACGGCTGAAACCCCCGATCCACCTGATGGCAATATTGAACGTGATGGTGATAGAACACCTATTGGTATTCTTGAAGATGCGCCAGCTATGCAGGCTATTGATAGCCTACCGCCTTTAACGGCAGAGCAAAATCTACAAATCGCACGCCATGTACAAAAGTTGCTCAATCAACAAGGGGTAACGACTATCATGGATGCACGTGTTGGTGAGCCACAATTACGTGCCTTTAATACCTTGCGAGAAGCGGGTGAATTAACGGTTCGTGTTGAGAATGCGGTTGAAATTACCCCTGATGATGTGGCTGATATTGCAGCTATTCCTCATGCTGTACAACAAGCAATAACACGATTCTCTCACTGGCATCAAATCAGCCAAGGCGCGCAACCCAGTGTCGCTATTCGCCATATTAAGCTTTTTCTTGATGGTGTATTACAAGCGCCGATTATGACAGCCCGTTTACACGCCCCTTATCGTATTAATGTCGGTACGGATGAAACGCCTCATTGGCAAGATTCAGAGCATGTTGGCGATCTCTATTTTTCACCTGAAATCTTGACGCCATTAGTCACTGAGATTAGCCGTGCAGGTTATCATCCTCATATTCATACCGTAGCTGAAGGGGCTATTAGTGTCGCACTTGACGCCATTAGTGAAATGCGCAAAGCCTTGCCAGAAAAAGATATTCGCCCCGGCCTTGCGCATAACGAATTAATGTGTGAAAAAGATTATGCGCGCTTTGCCCAATTAAATACCTACCCTTTTCTCTCCTTTCAATGGGCTGGCGTAGAGCAACATAATATTGATAAAGATCTTGAAATGTTAGGCAAAGCACGTTGCCAATATCTAGAAACCGCCGGTAAATTTATTGATGCGGGAGTGACTGTCGCATTTGGCAGTGATTGGCCGATTGATCCATTAAATGAGTGGTATGACTTTAAAGTTGCCATGACTCGACAAAAAGATCCCTCTCAGCCACGTTTAGATAATGATCGCAATCTCACCTTAATCGAAGTATTACGAGCCGCCACCATCAATGCCGCTTATGCACTAGATATGGATAAACAGATTGGTTCATTAGAAGTAGGAAAATTCGCCGATTTTATTGTCTTAGATAGAAACTTGTTTGAAATATCGGCAGAAGATATTGAAAATGTCAGGGTATTGTGTACGATAATTGCGGGGAAACCCACAATTTAGCTGAATAACATAATTAATAAACCCGCACTCAGCGGGTTTATTTTTGCCATGATTAAGCGAAACTTACAAAGCAATACCCATCACGGTACTGACTTCTTTTAACCCTTCTCGCTGATAAAAACGTTTAGCATCGGCATTTTCAGCCAATACTGAAAGCTCTAGGTGGGTCATTTTTTGTTGTTTTGCCCACGCCTTCATGGCATTTAGCAACAATGCCCCTGCCCCTTGTCCACGAACAGAAGGGTCAACAACAATATCAAAAATATAGGCATATTTACGCTGTACTAAACAGTTAAATAGCGGTGTCTCTTGTATTTGGGCAATAGTAAAACCGACAATTTTCTGTTCTAACTCAGCCACTAACAGATGAAATTTATCATTTTTAATGCCATTAATAATAAATGCTTCATCTTGTTTACCCGGTTTTAATCTTTCTGGCTGTAATTTCGCCATCTCAGCAAATAAATAGCCATACAGGGTATTAATCTGCTCAACATCAGAAAGTACAGCTTTTCTTATGGTTATCATGCTCTACCTTTATTTATCGTAGGTTTTAATCGAAGGGGCAATATAACTTTCAAATTTATCTAATAACTGGATAGGTGATTGCTCAACAATCGCCATATGACGATATTTTTCATGTAAGAATTTTTCATCTACCATTTTATCTATCATAGCCAGTAATGGCTGATAAAAATCATTAATATTAAATATACCTAATGGCTTTTGATGAAGGCCAATTTGGCTCCAAGTAAACACTTCACTGAACTCTTCTAATGTGCCAAAACCCCCCGGCAGTGCCACAAAGCCGTCCGCGAGTTCAATCATTTTACTTTTACGTTGGTGCATAGTTTCAACGACATGGAGCTCTGTCAGATTTTTATGTGAGATTTCACGCCCTTCTAATAGCGTTGGGATCACACCAATAACTTTACCCCCTTCCTGTAAAACGGTATCCGCGAGCGTGCCCATAATTCCTACACTGGCACCACCATAAACTAAAGTGATATTACGTTTAACCAGCTCTTTAGCAAAAAGAATCGCTTGTTGTTTATAAATTGGTGAAGCACCTAAACTTGAACCACAATACACGGCAATAGACTTTATTTTATTCATTTTTAATTCTCTTTAGCTAGTTAAAACGAGTGAAAAATTATACTGAACCCCTCAGTTATAAAAAAGGTCAAAAAAAATTATTTTATCGCTTTTATAATATATCTCTCTGTTTGTTTTATTAATAATACACATTTAATTTGATTGTTTTTATTCATCCTTACTGTATTTTCCAAATATATTTTAATATTATTAAACTATCCCTAAACTAAAATAATTTAAGTTGTGTTATTAATAAATAATTAATAAATAACTATATTAAAAATCACAAATTTACTTTATATTATGTGATCCTTTGTTATATAGGATAACAGAGTACTCAACGCTTTACTTTTGACGAGGTTTTTCAGGATGTTGTCAGCCAGACACTCAGCTAAATTACAGGTGTTCTACCCTGTGCTTCTTTTGCTTCTTTCTATGCTATCAATACAAAGTGGCGCATCATTGGCAAAAAGCCTGTTTCCTGTTATTGGCGCCCCCGCAGTCACAGCATTACGCCTTTTTCTAGGTACTCTGATCCTGTTTTTTATTTTTAAACCATGGCGTCTAAGCTTTTCTCGTAGTGCCATAATGCCACTATTTTTATATGGTTTATCATTAGGGGCAATGAACTACTTATTCTACTTGGCTCTTGAAACTATTCCATTAGGTATTGCAGTAGCACTTGAGTTTACGGGACCGCTTGCGGTAGCGATGTTTTCTTCACGCAGAGCAATCGATTTTTTATGGATAATCTTAGTGATTGCTGGATTAGGGTTATTACTGCCGATTGGGGATAATATTCACGGACTCGATCCCCTAGGCATTTTATATGCATTAGGTGCGGGTGTCGGTTGGGCATTGTATATTGTTTTCGGACAACGTGCAGGAAAAGGCTATGGCGCAGCGACAGTTTCTATTGGCTCACTTATTGCCGCCTTTATCTTTTTCCCTATTGGTATGCTACAAAGTAGCCCTGAGCTAGTTTTTAGTTGGTCTATATTACCTATTGGATTAGCTATTGCGATTTTATCTACCGCTTTTCCTTATACTTTGGAAATGATTGCACTTACCCGTTTACCGGCAAAAACCTTTGGGACATTGATGAGTTTAGAGCCTTGTATGGGGGCTTTTATTGGTATTATTTTCTTACATGAACATTTAACGTTAATACAATGGGTTGCGTTGGCATTTATTGTGTTAGCGTCAATTGGTTCCACTGCAACCATGAAAAGAAAAACCAAAATTGAAAAAGTAGAATAAATATTTATACAGTTTAACTTATTAATAAATAAAATATTAAATGAAAAGAGATCAGTTGATCTCTTTTTACTTATTAAATAATAACTTTACTTCCCTAACATTGCTATTTTAAGCATATTGTCTTATTCTAAATAGGCTATTTCGATAGATGACATTTTTATTAGTAATGCCCTATCAATTTAATAGTAGCAAGCGATAAGACTAACCATTAATAATCCACTATCATAATTAACAGAAATTAAGATATTGAGTTATTAATTATTTAGGGAGAACGATTATGAGTACTGCTAAATTAGTCAAATCCACACCTTCAGCCCTGCTTTATACCCGTAATAATGTTGATGACAGTGTTAAACTGCATACTATCGAACTACTGCAGCAAATGGTGACTCAGTTTATCGATTTGTCTCTCATTACCAAACAAGCACACTGGAATATGCGCGGTAGAAACTTTATTGCCGTACACGAAATGGTAGATGGTTTCCGTGATACCATCAATGAACATACTGATGAGTTTGCTGAGCGTTTAGTACAATTAGGTGGCACAGTCCTTGGTACACCACAAACTGTCAGTAAAAAAACACCTTTAAAAGCCTATCCACTCGATATTCATGATGTGCAAGATCACCTTAAAGCATTGGCTGATCGCTATGCGGTAGTCGCTAATGATATTCGTAAAGCGATTGATGAAGTTGAAGATGAAGATACTGCTGATATGTTTACCGCAGCATCCCGTGATCTAGATAAATTCTTATGGTTTATTGAAGCAAATATTGAAAACTAATTGCTTACTTAATCACATGCTTCTTACTGAAAAGGGCTACCAATATAGGTAGCCTTTTTATTATTCTGTTTTAGGTATATCTGGCTGATAAATAGGAAAGACAGGTAGCGCGGTTAATAGCCGTGAACCGTAGTTTTTCGTTAATAAACGTCTATCATAAATAACAACTTCACCATGGCAATGATGGCTACGAATAAGACGCCCAACTTGCTGGATCAAATTAAATGATGCACTTGGTAAGCTTTGCACTTCAAAAGGATAACGTTTCAGTGATTTTAGCCATTCCCCTTCCGTCACAATAACCGGATCAGTAACAGGTGGAAAAGCAATTTTATGAATATGTACTTGCGTTAAATAGTCACCTTTTAAATCTAATCCTTCAGCAAAAGATTGTAACCCAATTAACACACTATTATCGCCCGCATCAATACGCTTACAATGTGTCTCCACTAAACGATAGCGCGGTTGATCTCCTTGGACTAAAAGACTCAAACGTAGATCTTTAACTTCCTCTAAAAAACCTTCCATCGCCCGTTGACTACTAAATAATACTAATTGCCCTCGATGGTGGTTTTCTACCATTCCTTGACGAAAATAGCGTGCCATCTCTTTTAAATGCGCTTTTTCATTCGCCATTGTCGGTTCATAACGCATTTTAGGGATAACGAGTTTCCCTTGCCTTTCATGTGTAAAAGGCGATGACAAGGTAATAAAACGATCATCAAAGTGTTCGCTTAGTCCTGTAAGCTCTTGAATACGCGAAAAACTGTTTAATGAACGTAGTGTGGCAGAAGTGATCACCACATGAGGAATATTTTTCCATAATAATTGTGTTAACTGTTCACTAACGCGAATACCAGCACAATGTAAATAGAGATGTGACTGCTTTTTATCATAACGACGAGTAAGCCATTTCGAAACGGGTGCTTTTGATGTCTGCTCTAATGTCGCAAGTCGCCATAGTTTTGCCATATTTTCCAGATAACCAACCATTCTGCTGGTGGTTAAAATCGCGCGATGTAAACGTACAACATCTTCTTTTGCTGTTCGCTCAGTTAAGTCGTTAAGAATCGACTCACCTAACATTTTTAAACCATCGGTTAGCTTAAATAAGTCTTGGCAACATAATAGTAATTGTTCAGGTAATTGACCTAATGGAAATAAATATTCATCATTTTCACTGCGCTCAGGCAATAACGCGCGGGTAAAATGTTCAACGTCTTGATAGGCTTCGCGCATTTTTGCAATATGAGCATCAAAACGAATGGGATCGGCTAATTTGGGTGGTTTGACTGGGATAAATTGTGCTAAATATTGGCTGACATGACGAGTCATATTATCAAGTTGCATATTTAATGCCGATAAGGTTATTTCCCCTTCAACTTCAAGCGCATCTCTAGCAACATCAGGAATATGATGCCCTTCATCCAATACTAATAAAATATTTTTTGCATCAGGTAACACCGATTCACTTTCCATCGCAGCCATCACAAGAGCATGATTGGTGATAACCACATCAACTTCGTCTATTTCTCGACGGGCCAGAAAAAAAGGACAGCGATGATAGTATTGGCAATTACGACCTAAGCAATTCATTTTATCTGTGCTAATCTTGCGCCATAAACTATCCGTTAATGCTCGTTTATGGTGATCACGCAAACCATCCCAACCAAAGCTGGTAAAATCGTGCTTTAACTCTTGGCAAATCTCCCTTTCCGCACTGGTTGCGACATCAACTTTATCTTCCAGCAAGAACATTAAATCAATTTGCTCGCCTTCTGTTGCACAAATTGCCTCTAAATTACGGGGACATAAATAACGACCTCGCCCAAAAGCCCCAGTAAAAGTCAGGTCTGGAATAATTTTTTTTAGTAAAGGCAGATCTTTGCTGTAAATTTGATCTTGTAGCGCCACATTCGCCGTACTGATAATCAGTGGTTTTTTCTCTTCCCGACTGATAGCAATACCAGGAATAAGATAAGAGAGTGTTTTACCTACTCCGGTAGGCGCTTCAATAATTAGATGTCGCCCCGTTTCATCAGAAAATGTCTTCGCAACTTCAGCAATCATTTCGCGCTGAGGCGCTCGTGGAATAAAGCCTTCAATATGCTCAGGTAATGCTTTATACCATTGGCTGATTTGCATTTTTACAGATTGAGAAAGGGACATAACTACTCTATTCGTCATTAAAATAAGCGTTATTGTCGCATAACACTGTATAAAAATCAGTAGTCAGCTGCACTTACTCGCCTTTTTCATCAAATACTGCGTAACCCTACGAATTTATTGAGCGGTGTTATAGATTATTGATCCAACTCTTCATAGTATGAAAGAGAGCGGTATGCCAATTAAAAAGAACTTTATTAACCTTTATAAAAATAATACCTCTTGCGTTTTATTTCGCACCACAACACCAATTAAGAGATAATAAAATGACTTCTGCAAAGCGCCCTATTTTTAATTTAGAGTTAGACCTACTCAGAACTTTTGTTGCTGTTGCCGATGGTTCCACCTTTGCCGCAGCCGCTGAATCAGTTTGCCGAACACAATCTGCAGTCAGCCAACAAATGCAACGCCTTGAGTCATTAATAGGTAAAGAGCTTTTTGCTCGACAAGGGAGAAATAAAACATTAACCGAAGCAGGCACTCAACTGCTTAATTATGCTCGGCGGATTTTGCGCATTAATGATGAAGCATGTTTATCTTTATTGCATGAAGAAATTGATGGAATATTAAAGATTGGCTCTCCCGATGATACAGCAAACACAATCTTACCCGATCTACTTGCTCGTTTTTCAGGTGCTTATCCTCGTTTAATTATGGAGATTATTGTTAAACGTAGCCCTTTTTTAATGTCAATGTTGGAAAATAATGAGGTCGATTTAGCCATTTCTACAGAAGAGCATGTCGGTTATCCTAAAATTGTCTTACGCGTATCGCCTTCGTTATGGTATTGCGGTAAACATTTTAGATTTGATCTTGACGAACCGTTACCTTTAGTGGTTCTTGATGAACCAAGTACTTACCGTGATATGATGATAAATCACCTTGATCAACAAAATATTCGCTGGCGCATTGCCTATATTGCCACCACCTTATCTGGTGCCAGAGCGGCCGTTCGTGCTGGTTTAGGTATAATGGCACGCTCTATCGAGCTTTCTGGTGATGATTTACGTATTTTGGGTGAAAAAGAGGGATTACCGCCATTACCTGCTATTCGTTATAACCTTTATCTTAATGCCAATAGCCCGAGTAAAGCAGCTCAGATACTATTTGATTCATTAAAAAATGAGCAGAATGAAGTCATTAATCACGCAGATATTACCCTTCAAAACCACTAACTCATTAAGGAAACAAAAATGGCACTACAATAAATTGTCAGTGCCATTTATCAGGTGCAACTCATTTAAACAAAAGGTATCAGATTCATTATCTTGTCCCTGTGGATGCAGATAAAAGAGTTATGCCTCTACCCGTAATAATTGTGTAAGTAATGAAATAGGTATATTTTCAAAATTCATTATATTTTCAATCAGTTGATCAGCTTGTGTCTTTTTCATTACACACTTGGCATTATCATAAAACTTCGCTATTACATCCGTATCAACCATCGGATTTTCAGGGTTACCATACTGAATATCGATCCTTTCAGTTAATTGTTGCCCATTTTTCAATCTAACAAAGATTAATCCAGGAAAATAGCTCGGAAAGGGAATTTCATTTTCTGATGGATAACGATAGCTCACTTTTTTCGCCAATAGTTGGATATCGTTACGCTGTAAGTTTTCCGCTGAAAGCGATGATAAAGTTAACGCATTATCCAAAAAACCAATAGCAAATAACCAAGGTAAGCTAAATTTTGCCCCATAAGCTGTTTTTGGCGCCCATTTTGTTTCGAGTGGCTCACAAATTAATGCAGCAGCAACTGGATCAATCACACATTCTACTTGTTCAATTTCTTCCGCACTGATCCCTCTTTTAAGTAAACGACGCCCACAATCAACAGTAGCATGAGCAAAATGGCAAACCGGATAAGGTTTTATTGAAACATTTAAAAACTCCCATTGTTCACCTAATCCTTGTGCAACTTGTTCAGGGATCGCTTGCTCGCTGATCCCATGAGTATGATAAATACTGTATCGCCCTTCAAATATTGTCTCAGGCCCAGTCATTCCCCCTTTAGCTAACGAGGCTGCAATAATACCGGATTGAGCGGCCCATCCGGCATGAAAACATTTTGCCGATGAGCTATTAGTCAGATATTCAGCGATACCCGCTGCTTGACTTGCCGTTAGTCCTAACGCATTTACCGCCTGCTGTGACGTAAGTTTTAATAATGAAGCCGCACATGCTGTTGCACCGAAGATCCCAGCAATCGCCGTTGCATGAAATCCACGTTGATGGAAACCACTGTGACTCGCTAAACCAACCCGTGCAGCGACTTCCCAACCAATAACCCAAGCCGTTAATATTTCTTCATTTGAGGCGTTTAATGTTTCCCCTAACGCAAAAGCTATCGGTGTTAATACAGCACTACCGTGAGTAATAGAATCAGTATGTGTATCATCGAAATCTAATGCATGTGCAGCAATACCATTGGCTAAGGCTGCTGCAGTGGTATTAGCTGTCTGCATACTTCCCCAAATGGGGATCTTACCTTGGCTATCGGGTAAAAGAGTAATCCCATGACGTCCTTGTTTCGAGCTAGATTGTGTACTCCCTGCAAGTGCTACACCTAATGTATCTAATAAATGTAATTTGGCTCGAGCTATCAGTTGCGTTGGAAGCTGTGAAAATGTCGTTGTAGTAATAAAATTAGCTACATGCTGACTCAATGTCATATAAATACCTCAATGCTGATAATAACAAAGCCAGTTATCACTGGCTTTTTATGAGATTTCATTCCATCAATTAATCATTTAACCAGCCGGAAGCTTTTGTTTGAGCGACTACACGATCAACTTGCTCAGGAGCATTACCAACATAGGTAGTTGGATCTAGCAAAGCATTTAACTCTTCTTGTGAAATATGGTCACGAATACGAGTATCACGATTAATAGCTTCTACGAAAGTAATCCCTTCTTCTTGTCCAGACATTGACGCTTCATACACAATTTCGTGAGCAGTTTGTTTGCCTGCTTTATCGGACAGAGCAAACATCATACGTTCTGCTAACATAAACCCACCTAAGATATCCATGTTGTGACGCATTTTTTCAACATGAACATTTAGCCCACCTAGTACTGTTTTCATATTATCCAAGATAACAGATAACATCAGACACATTTCTGGCATAATCTTCCACTCCATCTTCCAGATAGCACCATCACGTTCATGTTGATGTTTCATCATATCCGTTAATACAGAAAGATTAGCTTTTAAGGTATTACTTACACAGGCGGCATTTTCAACAATAGCTGGATTGCGTTTATGTGGCATAGTTGAAGAGCCAACTTGCCCTTTACCAAAAGGCTCTGAAAGCTCATCAATTTCATTGTGTGCTAATATTAAGATCTCGTTAGCTATTTTCCCTAACGTTCCACTAATTAATCCAATTAACATACCATATTCACTAAATCTATCACGTGCTGGTTGCCATGAGATTTCCGGTATACCTAATCCTAAGCGTTTTAATACGCGTTTTTCTAATTCATCAGCTTTATCGCTTAAAGAAGCTTTAGTCCCGACAGCACCGACTACACTGCCAACAAATAGACGAGGTTCCACCTCTTTAAGTCGTTGATAATGACGCGCTAACTCTGTCAACCAAATTGCTGTTTTATGCCCAAATGTGATTGGTAACGCTTGTAACGCTAAAGTGCGTCCAACCATAGGTGTATTGCGGTGTTTTTCACTTAAAGAAAGTAATGAACGACCTAATATTTTAATATCACGTAAAAAAGTTTGATGAGCAGCTTTAAGTTGTAGCACTAAGCCTGTATCAATAACATCTTGTGTTGTCGGCCCAAAATGAACATATTCTCCATAATGTTCAGAACAAGCATATTCTAAGCCTCGAATAGTAGGTACTAATGGATGTCGAGTAAGACGAACTTGTTCTAATACATAATCCATATCTAATTTTTCAAGTTTTGCACTCTGTACAATAACCTCAGCCGCCTTTTGAGGAATTAAACCAAGCTCAGCTTGTTCTATTGCTAATGCTGCTTCATAATCAAGCCAATTTTGCATTCTAGTTTTGTCAGAAAAAATAGTTCTCATTTCTTCTGTTGACCATAAGTTTTTTAATAAAACAGAATCAAGCACACTAGTTCCCATAATTATTTCCCCTGTTAAAAGAATAATAAAAAATCGTTTTTAAAATAAAACGAGTTGTTAGCTTGTTACTTTATTTATGCAATAGAATTTTAATAAAAACACTTTGATAATTTTAATCTAATTTAAAGAATTTCTAATCAATTAAAAATTAATTAAAATTCAATAAGTTGCAAAATAAAATTAATTTATTATTTATACCTTTTAAATCTTAAACAATCTTTAAGATTTAATTAGAATAATTAATGATAAAAAATTAGAGCAAGATCATCATTTTTTAAAAATAGATATTTTAAAAATAAATATCTTTGTTATAAATAATAGCAACTACAAATTTCCAGCTCAAAATAGTAATTAAATTCTAAATTAATTACTGGGAGATCTTATTTTCTATATTCGGAGATATAAATAATGAAACAGAATAAACAAACAACATTGATACATAGTGGGCGTCAAGCA
This sequence comes from Proteus sp. MB838, assembly GCF_054767435.1. NCBI lineage: Bacteria > Pseudomonadati > Pseudomonadota > Gammaproteobacteria > Enterobacterales > Morganellaceae > Proteus > Proteus sp. MB838. The sequence continues at coordinate 17,158 of NZ_BAABMO010000004.1, read as the reverse complement.
ATTAAAACATCTGGCCCAATTAACCCTCCTGTTATGAGAGCCAGTACTATTGTTTTTGATTCAATAAAAAGTTGGCGTGAAATACGCGATCGTCGTATTACTGAACGAGTATTAAGCTATGGTGCTCGTGGTACAGAAACAGCGTTTGCACTTGAAGCATTAGTAACTGAATTAGAAGGTGGTTATCGAGCACAGCTCTTTCCTACAGGGCTAGCCGCAATTGCATTTACTATTATGGGCTACGCCCGAAGTGGTGGGCATGTTTTATTTGCTGATTCTGTCTATGAACCCGTACGTAAAATAGCCTCTGCTTTTTTAGAGCCTAATAATATCACTTATAGCTTTTTTAAAACTGACGGTTCAGATTTCGAGCAAAAAATTCAAGAAAACACTCAACTTATTTTCGTTGAATCACCGGGTTCATTACTTTATGAAATGCTGGATCTACCAGAAATTTGCCATATCGCTCATGAAAAAAATATTCCTGTTGGGGTGGATAATACTTGGGGCTCGGCATGGCTTTATAACCCTTTGGAATTAGGTGCTGATGTTTCTGTAATTGCTGCAACTAAATATTTATGCGGTCACTCAGATGTCATGATGGGCATTATGATCGCAAATGAAACCGCATGGAAACAAATTGGGGCATTACCAGAAGCTCTTGGTCAAGCAAGTAGCCCTGATGATGCCGCCTTAGTCCTGAGAGGAATGAGGACTCTTGCTCAACGTCTTACAAATCATGGTAAATCAGCACTGGCTATCGCTCAGTGGTTAGAAACACGCCCTGAAGTGGCCAAAGTTTGGTTTCCAGAGTTACCCACACATCCTCGCCATGACTTATGGAAACGTGATTGTAAAGGTAGTAATGGATTATTAACCATTGAATTTAAACAAAAATATACCATTAAACAATCTGAACAATTTATTGATGCATTAACCTTATTTGGTATTGGTGCATCTTGGGGAGGATTTGAAAGTCTTGCATTACCCGCCAATGTTATGGGTGCCAGAACAGCAACAGATTGGCGTGAAGGCCACGGTCCTTTTGTACGTTTACATATTGGTCTTGAGTCTACTGATGACTTAATTGCAGATCTCACCCAAGCATTTAGTGCATTAAATCAATAACAACAATACTGCATCACGACACTGGGGAATTAATTATGACTGGTTTAATTATTGCCGCGCTAGTTACTGCGTTGGTAGTTTATTTGCTGGCTCGAGGTTATAAACCTCAACCTGTGTTATTACTCGGAGGCATGCTGTTATTGCTCCTTACAGCTTCTCTCGATCTCAACCCTTTATTACCGGAAAATAAATCTACACAATTTAAGTATTTTGATATTTTCCAAATTTTTACCGATATTATGAGCTCGCGTTTAGCGGGTTTAGGTTTAACCTTAATGGCAATTGCTGGTTTCTCACGTTATATGGAACACGTGGGCGCCAGCCGAGCTTTATTTGCTATTTTTGAAAAACCATTAAAAACGATTAAATCCCCCTACTTATTACTGGTTATTTCATTTTTAGTCACACAAATTTTAGTTATTTTTATTCCTAGCCATGCAGGTTTAGGAATGTTACTCATGGTAACGATGTACCCTATTTTAATTCGCTCAGGTATTAGTCCTCTATCTGCTTTAGCTGTTATCGGTTGTTGTCAATTTATTGATCATGGACCCGGCTCTGGAAATGTTATTATGGCGGCTAAAACAGCGGATATTGAACCTGCAGTCTATTTTGTTCAACACCAACTCCCTATCACTATTCCTATTATCATTGCGGTTGCTATTACCCATTTCTTTATTCAACGTTGGTGGGATAAACGTGAGGGTTTTGTTTTCGACCCAACAGCTATTGATAATGTAAAAGAAGAAGGAAGTCAGGTGCCATTATCATATGCCTTATTACCCGTGATCCCTTTAATTCTTATTATTGGTTTTAGTCCGTTATTTCATAATTACATTAAATTAGAAGTGACTACCGCAATGATTATTAGTACGGTTATTGCACTAGTCTTTGAATATGTGCGATTGCGCGATGCTAAAGCGGTAATGAACAGTTTTATGTTGTTCTTTGAAGGCATGGGAAAACAGTTTGTTTTAGTTGTATCGTTGATTGTATCTGGGGAATTTTTTGCTAATGGATTACTAAAAAGTGGCGCGGTAGATACCTTAATTAGTTCTGCTCAAGATGCTGGCTTTGGTATTGCTGCGATGATTATTGTGATGAGTGCCATCTTAGCATTAGCAGCCTTTTTAATGGGATCGGGTAATGCTGCATTCTTTTCATTTGCCGCATTAACACCCAAAATTGCTGCGTTCTTAAAAGTCGATGTCATCACTTTAATTTTACCTATGCAAATTATGACCAGCTTTGGTCGCACAGTTTCACCTATTACGGCAGCTATTGTTGCTATTGCAGGAATTGCCAATGTCTCACCTTTCCAAATAGTGAAAAGAACCGCAATTCCAATGGCTATCGCCGCTACCGTTAACTTAGCGATGACATTCTGGTTTTTATACACATAATTTACAGCACCGATTGTGTATCAAATAAAATAATAAGTTGTATTCCCTTCCCCTTAAACTCGGTGACTCCTGAGTTTAAGGGCTTTTTGTTATTATCCATCATCCTAAACAATAACTATCACCATAATTAAAACTAGGTATTATTATATTCCAAATTTGTTTGTTTTTTGAACAGCGATATCGTATTTTAATACTAACCAATTTACTGCTTTATGTGGTACAGCACTTGTTTCAATGGCATATCTAGATATACTTTTTAGTAACATTCATCTGCACATAAATCTTATGAAAAAATTACTTCTTGTTGTTATCGCACTACTGGCTTTTGGCTCCCTTGGGGGCGTTTTTCTTGCCGGACTAAATATTTATACGCGCTCAACCACACCGGTAGACACAGAGCAAACTCAACCTAATCGCTCACCAGCACAGCAATTTCCAGCTCTACCAGATAGCTCACCATCGACGAAATAAAGAGGTTGCACCATGGAATTTGATTATTTTGTTACTCCACAATGGCTTTTTGAACATCACGACGCTCAAGATCTCGTGATAGTTGATGTTAGCGCGCCTATGCCTACGCAAGATATTGACTATCATCAGCGCTATCTTGAACGTCATATTCCTGGTGCCCATTTTTTTGATCTGGATGAAATCGCCGATAAAACAACATCATTACCACATATGTTGCCATCTGACACACTGTTTTCTGAAACCTTAACTCAGTTAGGTATTTCAAATAATACAACAGTGATCCTCTATGATATCGGCAATCTCTTTTCAGCACCTCGTGGCTGGTGGACTTTTACTACCTTAGGTTGTCACAAGGTGCGTATTCTGGCCGGTGGTTTACAAGCTTGGCAAGAAGCGGGGTTCCCCCTTGAACAAGGAGAAACGCCCAAAGTCCCAGCCACTCACCCTTTTATCGTCACACGCCACACTCAACGCTGTGTCGATAAACAACAAATACTGGATAATCTGACCACGCAACAAAATCAAATCATTGATGCTCGCTCGGCGGATAGATTTTATGGCAGAGCACCAGAGCCTCGCCCTGGTTTACGTAGGGGCCATATTCCCAATAGTAAAAATGTTCCTTGGGATAGCTTAGTCATTAATGGACAATTAAAAGATAAAGCGCAATTACAGCACATTTTTGAACAAGCGGGAGTCGATTTATCTCAGCCAATTATTGTCAGTTGTGGCTCAGGTATGACTGCGGCTATTCTATTTTTAGCTTTAACTCTATTGGGCTGCCAAAATATCGCACTGTATGATGGCTCTTGGGCGCAGTGGGGAGCAGAAAACGCATTACCTTGTGAATGCGAATAAAATAAAAGCGATAGTGAAGTTAACGCAAAAAAGTAAACCCGCAGATGCGGGTTTAATAGTATTAATAGACTCTTTATTTCCAATTAACTGGCAAATATTTTTGCTAAATAAAGCACAACGATTGCCCCTATTACGGCAACGACAAAACTACCAAAATTGAAACCATCTACTTTGCCTTTACCAAAGAAATTACTAATTACACCACCAACTACAGCACCCACAATACCTAGAATACAGGTCCAGATAAGGCCGATATCATACGAGCCAGGCATTAAAAATTTGGCTAAGATACCCGCAATAAGACCGAACACAATCCAAGAAAGAAATCCCATAGTTCCCCCTAAATGTAGTGATAATATAGATAGTATATTAAAAATGGTCACTTTAAGAGTGTAAGACGAAATAGTGATTTTTTCCAATAATTGTACTTAAACAGCAATTATTTTTTTCATATTCAGATATTTTTACCTTTTTATAGAAAAAACCAGCACCTTATTATTAATGCTGGTTTTGGCTATTAATAACCTATTGTGGTTATTATAACGCTTCTATTATTTTGGCTATTTCAGGTGAGGTTTTTAGCGTTCTAATTTGACTAAAAAGTGCATCAGCATCTTGATATTCTTTCCTTAAATATCCCAACCACTGTTTTATACGGGAAGCATGGTAATAAGTGGTATCCCCTTGCTTTTCTAGACGAATATAGCGTTTAAGTAATTGGATCACTTGTGACCAAGGCATTTTTTCTTCAATACCTTTTATCACATTACTTAAATTGGGCGTATGCATCGCCCCGCGACCTATCATAATCGCATCACAGCCGGTTATCTTTAAACAAGAGATAGCATCTTCTCGACACCAAATCTCACCGTTAGCGATAACGGGAATAGTCAATTTTTGGCGAATTTCACCAATCGCCTGCCAGTTTATCTTATCAGCACGATAACCATCTTCTTTTGTTCTACCGTGGATAGTAATTTCTGTCGCGCCACCTTGTTCTACGGCATCGGCAATTTCATGACAATAAGATGAACAATCCCACCCTAATCGGACCTTTACAGAAACAGGTAAATCCGCAGGTACAGCACCACGCATCGCTTTAGTTGCTTGATAAATCGTTTCTGGTTGTTTTAATAACGAGGCACCACCACCATTACCATTGACGGTTTTAGAAGGACAACCACAATTAAGATCAACCCCCCATGAACCTAAAGAGACGGCTCGAAAAGCGTTTTCTGCCAACCATTGTGGATTTTGCCCTAATAATTGTACCCGCACCAAAGTGCCACTTTGCGTGCGGCTTTGGGTGTGTAATTCAGGGCATAAACGATAAAATGCTTTTGGCGGTAATAATGAATCAACAACGCGAATAAATTCCGTGATACAGAGATCGTAATGATTAATCGCCGTCAGTAGATCTCTCACAAGGGGGTCTAACACCCCCTCCATTGGCGCTAATAGGACTCGCACAGTTTAGCCTCAAAATTCTTTTCTAGCTTTTGACCAAGGATTTTGATTATCACGATCATCATCGTGTTTGCGTGAACGTCTAGCTGGTTTAGATTTATTCTGTTTTATCTCACCCGTTTCACTCTCTTTTTGATTACGACTATTTTTATTACGTGGTGTATGGCGATTATCTTTGCCACGCATATCAGCACGACCATGTCCGCCTTCTTTATTATTACGTGCTTTATTCTTTGGCTTTTTATGCAAAGGTGCCGCTTTTATTGAGGGATCAGGATCATAACCTTCTAATGCTAAACGAGGAATTTCACGTTTTAATAAGCGTTCAATATCGGCTAATAAGCCATGTTCATCAACACAAACTAAAGATATCGCTTTACCTGTTGCCGCCGCACGCCCTGTTCGACCAATACGATGAACGTAATCTTCTGCTACCTGCGGTAATTCAAAGTTGACCACATAAGGAAGTTGGTCAATATCAAGTCCCCGCGCTGCAATATCAGTGGCAACTAACGCTTTTAATTTACCGTCTTTAAAATCAGCTAAAGCACGTGTTCTAGCTCCTTGGCTTTTATTACCATGGATCGCCGCTGATTTGATGCCATCTAAATTAAGATGTTCAGCTAATTTATTCGCACCATGTTTAGTTCGAGTAAAAATAAGAACTTGAGGCCAATTTTCTAGACCAATTAAGTGTGATAACAGCTCTGTCTTACGCTTTTTATCCACTAAATGGACATATTGATCAACAGATTCAGCCGCTGAGTTTTTGGGGGCAACAGCAATACTTATAGGATTGTTGAGTAGTGAGTTAGCAAGCCCTGTTATCTCTTTTGAAAAAGTCGCTGAAAAGAGTAAATTTTGTCGTTTTTTCGGTAACTTATTGATGACTCGACGAATATCATGAATAAATCCCATATCTAACATACGATCAGCTTCATCTAACACCAATACTTCAACGCGAGATAAGTCGACAGCATTTTGATGTTCAAGATCAAGTAAGCGGCCCGGTGTTGCAATCAAAACATCGACGCCACCTCGTAGTTTCATCATTTGAGGATTGATACTAACGCCACCAAAAACCACCAATGAACGAATAGGTAAATAACGACTATAAGCTTTTACGTTATCGGCAATTTGTGCAGCTAATTCACGTGTAGGGGTTAAAATAAGTGCTTTAACTGGCTTACGCCCTTTCGTTTTCTCTGCTGATGTAGCGAGTTTTTCCAGTATCGGTAATGTAAATGCGGCCGTTTTTCCCGTACCCGTTTGTGCACTTGCTAATACGTCCTTACCCGCCAAAATCGGCTCAATCGCCTGTTGTTGAATAGGGGTTGGGGTTTTATACCCTTGTTCATCAATAGCGCGGAGAAGCGCCTCACTTAAACCAAGCGATGTAAAATCGGTCAAAACAGAAATCTCCTACAACCAGAACGTATAACACGGTGATTGAAATTAAAAATGACGGGCTTTCACCTCAAGGTGAAAGAGAATGAACCTTATCAGGTTAACCTAATAGCGGTCATTTTAACAGTTTTGCTATCTTGCGAATATAAAAATAATTTTTAAATAAATCATGTTTTTTTTATTACATGTCATCTTTATTTCATTATTTACTACAAATTTATCCTGTTACTCAATATCATCGAATATACTACTTTCAATAACGACTATTTTAATGTTATTTCTTTGTTACATTTTACTTAAGTAAGGTATCCTTATGCCAGACACACACCAAAAGAAAACTCGAGGGGAACTTGCAAAACGACAGTTATTAGAAGCTGCCTGTGAAATCTTTGGTAAAAATGGGCCTGATGGCGCCACAACTCGCCAGATTGCGCAAGCTGCGAAGCAAAATATCGCGGCTATTGCTTACTATTTTGGCTCTAAAGAAGGGTTATATCTCGCTGTTGCACAGTATATTGCCGATTTAATTCGAATTGATTTTGAACCCACCGTTGCACAACTTGATGATTTTCTTGAAAAACCTAATCCAACAGAGCACTTACCCCTATTACAAAAACTGATCATTGACAGTTTTTTGCAATATGCCCGACTCGTACTTGATAAAAGCAATGTACATATCAGTCGTATTATGGCAAGAGAACAACTTGTTCCCACAGAAGCCTATTCCCTTATCCACCAGCAAGCGTTATCTCCGCTATTAACTCGTGTAAATCGTTTATTAGCACTTTATATTGGCTTAGATCCAACTTTACCAAAAACCATGCTACATACTCACGCTATTTTGGGAGAGGTGCTATCATTTCGATTAGTACGAGAAACCATTTTACGCCAAACTGGATGGGATAGAATTGGTAAACAGGAATATGAAATTATTTCTAATACCTTAAAAGTACATATTACTTTACTACTTGATGGACTAAGAGAGATCTATACTCATAACAACCATGCATAAATATAAATAGAGTTATTATGAAAACGAAAAAAATCAGTGTCTTTATTATCTTAATGATTATTATCGGTATTATCGCAGGTATCTATTATTATGAAGAGAACAAAGATCCTGAGTTAGTACTCTATGGAAATGTTGATATTCGGACGGTTAACTTAAGTTTTCGTGTTGCAGGCAAGTTAGCGGAACTACAAGTTGATGAAGGTGCGCCGGTCACCAAAGGTCAATTATTAGGCCAACTCGATGATGCACCTTACATTAATGCATTAAATAAAGCTTATGGTGAACGTGATAGTGCCATCGCTTCATTAGCCTTAATGGAGGCTGGTTACCGCAGTGAAGAAATTGCACAAGCCCAGTCAGATGTGTCATTAAAACGTGCCGCATGGCAATATGCTGAAAACTTTTATAAGCGACAACAAGATCTTGCTAATCGCAAAGTTATTTCAGCCAATGACTTAGACAGTGCCCGCAATAATCGTAACCAAGCGGCTGCGGCATTAAAAGCAGCACAAGACAAACTCAATCAATATCAAAATGGTTATCGCCAAGAAGATATTGATATGGCAAGAGGTCAAGTACTTCAAGCCAAAGCGGCAGTTGCCCAAGCAGAGCTTAATCTTCAAGACACCAAATTAACCTCACCTGCAGAAGGAACTATACTGACTCGTGCTGTGGAGCCTGGCACTATTTTATCAGCAGGAAGCCCTGTTTTTACTGTTTCTTTAACTAACCCTGTGTGGGTTAGAGCTTATATTAGTGAAAATCATTTAGGTGAAGCGATACCTAATCGCGAAGTGTATCTTTATACCGACAGTCGCAAAGATAAGCCTTATCATGGCACTATAGGTTTTGTTTCGCCAACCGCTGAGTTTACCCCTAAAAGCGTTGAAACACCGGAACTACGCACTGATCTAGTTTATCGTATAAGAGTGGTTGTCACCGATGCTGATGATGCATTACGCCAAGGAATGCCAGTGACCTTGAAATTTGCACCGACTCATTAAGTTGAGGAGAGGCAATCAATATGGATAACACAAATTACACCATCAATTTAAGCGGTGTTGAAAAACGCTTTATTGGGCTTGAAAAACCGGCGGTTGCTTCACTCACCGCCACCATTACCGGTGGTTCAGTCACAGGTCTTGTCGGCCCTGATGGTGCGGGAAAAACAACCCTAATCCGCATGCTAGCAGGATTACTAAAACCTGATGCTGGTGAGATCAAAATTTTAGGAATGGATCCGCAAAAACAGAGTGTTGATGTTAGGGCTATCCTCGGTTATATGCCACAAAAATTTGGCTTATATGAAGATCTCACTGTGCTAGAGAATCTCAACCTTTATGCAGATTTAAAAAATGTTATCGGTGAAGAGAGAAAAAGAGTTTATCAACAGCTACTCTCTTTTACTGACTTAACACGTTTTACCTCTCGTCTAGCGGGTAATCTTTCTGGTGGGATGAAACAAAAATTAGGGTTAGCTTGTACTCTATTAGGTAGTCCCAAAGTCCTGTTATTAGATGAGCCGGGAGTTGGTGTTGATCCCATTGCCCGTCGAGAGCTTTGGCAAATGGTTCATACCTTAGCCGGTGATGGCATGCTTATCTTATGGAGTACCTCTTATCTTGATGAAGCAGAACAATGTAAAAACATTCTGCTACTGAATAAAGGTGAATTACTTTATAGCGGTGTACCTCAGACCTTAACGGCTAAAATGGCGGGACGCTCTTTTTTACTCAATGTTGAAGGTCATCAGCGTCGAAAAGTATTGCAACAAGCCATTATACAACCTCAAGTGACCGATGGCGTGATCCAAGGGCAATCTGTACGATTGATCTTAAAAAAACACAGTGACCAAACAGCATTGTTAAACGCCTTAGGAAAACCAGATGCAAAACTTATTCCGGCGACACCGCGCTTTGAAGATGCCTTTATTGATTTATTAGGTGGTGGCCCTTCTCATAAATCTGAACTGGCGGAGATCATGCCACAAATCCCCCCAGCACCCGATGAAACCGTTATTGAAGCACAACAATTAACGAAAATGTTCGGTCAATTTGCCGCCACTGATCATGTTGATTTCCAAGTTAAACGTGGGGAGATTTTCGGATTATTAGGCCCTAACGGTGCGGGAAAATCGACAACTTTTAAGATGATGTGCGGGCTATTAGTACCAACGAGTGGTAAAGCATTAGTGTTAGGTATGGATCTGAAAGTCAGCTCAGGTAAAGCTCGCCAACATTTAGGTTATATGGCACAAAAATTCTCGCTATATAGCAACTTAAAAGTGGGGCAAAACCTGAAATTTTTTTCTGGGGTTTATGGATTATATGGTAAGCAACAGCGCAATAAAATTAATGATATGATAACCGCATTTGGCTTACAGCCAATGATTAATCAAATCACCGATACCTTACCTCTTGGCTATAAACAGCGTCTTGCCCTTGCATGCTCTTTGATGCATGAGCCAGATATTCTTTTTCTTGATGAACCTACCTCAGGGGTTGACCCTTTAACACGCCGTGAATTCTGGCTTCATATCAATGGAATGGTGGATAAAGGTGTAACAGTGATGGTAACGACTCACTTTATGGATGAAGCTGAATATTGTGATCGTATCGGTTTGGTTTATCGCGGAAAAATTATTGCAGCAGGCGAGCCGGATTCATTAAAACAGATGGTAGCAACAGAAGAAAATCCGACCCCCTCTATGGAAGATGCTTTTATTGGCTTAGTACTGGATTACGATAAAAAACTTGAACAAGAAAATCACCAAGGGAGCGAAAAACATGAGTAATTCGTCTCAATCATCACCTGCACATTTTTCTTGGCGACGTTTATATGCTCTTTGTTTAAAAGAGACTAAACAAATCACCCGTGATCCCAGTAGCGCGCTTATTGCTATTGTTATCCCCCTCACCTTACTGTTTATTTTTGGTTACGGTATCAACTTAGATTCAAGCAAATTAAATATTGGTATACTAACTAACCAACAAAGCCAACCGGCACAAGAGTTAGTGTATACTTTTACCAACTCTCCCTATATTAACGCCACCATTAGCGATAATCGCCAATTGCTTATCGATAAAATGCAAGCCGGAGAAATTCGTGGCATTGTGGTTATTCCTGTCGACTTTGCGCAATTATTAGCCCGACAAGATAGCAAAGCTCCCATTCAAGTGATCACCGATGGTAGTGAGCCAAATACCGCAAACTTTGTACAAGCCTATACCAAAGGGGTTTGGCAAATCTGGTTACAGCAACAAGCTTTAAGTCAAGGCATTCAACAGCAACCATTAATTGAAATTGAGCCAAGGTATTGGTTTAACCCTGCAGCCATCAGCCAACACTATATTATTCCCGGTGCCGTCACTATTATCATCACCGTGGTTGGGGCTATTCTAACCTCTTTGGTTATCGCTCGAGAATGGGAGCGTGGCACCATGGAAGCCTTACTCTCAACCCAAATTACACGCACAGAATTACTGCTTTCCAAGCTTATTCCTTATCAAGTATTAGGCAGTTTTGTTATGGTGCTATGTATGTTGGTCACTGTCTATATATTAGGCGTGCCTTACCGTGGCTCATTATGGATTTTAGCGGGTATTACTTCACTATTTTTAGCCACTGCACTAGGTATGGGGCTATTGATCTCCACCCTAACTCGCAATCAATTTAACGCGGCAATGATCTCACTTAATGCGGCTTTTTTACCTGCGGTGATGTTATCAGGCTTTGTGTTTGAAATTGATAGCATGCCATTTTTTATTCAAGTAGTGACCTATTTTATTCCCGCACGTTATTTTGTTAGTAGCTTACAGACACTCTTCTTAGCGGGAGATATTCCGATGATCTTAATGCTGGATATGTGGCTATTAATTGTTTCAGCCATCTTTTTTATTGGCTTAACGGCGTTAGCAACACGTCGTCGCTTAGATTAATAAGGGAGAGTTTTTATGTTTCATCGTCTTCTCACCCTGATAATGAAAGAGCTACAGTCATTATTACAAGAGCCGCAAACACGGATTATCTTAATATTACCGGTTATCTTTCAGATGATCTTATTCCCTTTTGCGGCCACCCTTGATGTTACCAATGCCTCTGTTGCTATTTTTGATGAAGACAATGGTAAACAATCTATTGAATTAACCCAACGCATAGCCAAAGCCAGTGCTTTTTCTGAAACCCTATTATTAAAAAGTGAACATGAAATTAAAGAGACGATTAATAATCGTAAAGCCTTGCTATTAGTGCGTTTTCCACAAAATTTTAGTGCTAATTTAGCCAGTCATACTCCGGTAAAATTACAATTAATTCTTGATGGACGTAATTCTAATAGTGCACAAATTGCGGCAAATTATGTACAACAAATTGTGCAAAATTATCAAACAGAATTAGCCGGCGATACCCCATCTTTACTGAATAAAAGCGAATTAGTAGTACGCAATTGGTATAACCCCAATTTAAACTATAAATGGTTTATTGTGCCTTCTTTAGTAGCCTTAATTATCACCATCGGGGTAATGATAGTAACATCACTGTCTGTTGCTAGAGAGCGAGAGCAAGGGACATTAGATCAGCTATTAGTTTCACCGTTATCAACTTGGCAAATCTTTGTGGGAAAAGCGGTTCCTGCCATGGTTGTTGCGGCAGTACAGGGAACCATTGTATTAATTATCGGTATTTTCGGCTATCAAATACCTTTTTCAGGCTCACTGCTATTATTTTACTTTACCATGCTTATTTACGGTTTATCGCTGGTAGGTTTTGGGCTTTTGATTTCCGCGTTAAGTTCAACACAACAACAAGCATTTATTGGTGTGTTCGTATTTATGATGCCCGCAGTATTATTATCAGGCTATATTTCTCCAGTGGAAAATATGCCAGTTTGGTTACAGCAAGCCACATGGATAAACCCAATCCGTCATTTCACCGATATTACCAAACAAATCTACCTCAAAAATGCCGATATTACCGTAATATGGCATAGTTTATGGGCACTGATTGTTATTGCTATTGGGACAGGATCTATTGCCTATTATCTTTTCCGCAGGAAGATAGTATAAAATCTGTACCTTGATAGATAAGAATAAACATCTCACGCTATAAATAACGACTTGCTGCCCGTATTTTATAAATACAAAAAATCCCATAACTGAAGAGGTTATGGGATTTAACTATGCGGTTATTAAACGACGCAGTTTATGATTAACGACGATCGCCTAAAATACGCAGTAACATTAAGAACAGGTTGATAAAATCTAAATAAAGCGTTAATGCACCCATAATTGAGTAACGGCGCATATTTTCTTTATCTTCTTGATTAATTTCGCTACCCATATCCTTTAATTTTTGTGTGTCATATGCGGTTAAACCAGCGAAAATCAGTACACCTGCGTAAGAGATAACCATGCTCATCATGCTGCTTTGCATAAAGATATTAACAATAGAAGCAATGATAATACCGATAAGCCCCATAAACAGGAAGCTACCCATCCCAGTTAAACTACGTTTAGTGGTGTAACCATAAACACTTAATGCACCAAACATTGCCGCACAGATAAAGAAAGTGCTAGCAACAGAGGAGTAAGTATAAACAATTAACACACTCGAAATAGTGACACCTGTTAATGCGGAATAGAGCATAAAGAGGGTTGTAGCAAGCGCACCACTCATTTTATGTACCATACCGGATAATATAAAAACTAATGCTAATTGAGCGATAATCAAACCGAAGAAAAAGATCTTATTAGTGAAGATCATCTCAATTAAAGTCGCGCTGGATGCAACATACAGAGCAACAAATGCAGTAAGTAACAGACCTACTGTCATCCAGCCATACACTTGCGCCATAAAGGTTTGTAGACCTGTACCAGTGCGCTGTACGATTGAATCATTTGAACGTGAAAATCGATCCATGATGATTACCCTTTAATCATAGTGATAACGTTGAATTTAACGATAACGTTTATTTCAGTAAAGAGCCCATTATGGACTCATTAGTGATTAATTTTATCACACTAATGTTACATTTCCACGAAATAAACTGTATAGAATGTCACCGTAAAATAAATTTAAGTAAAGTGATATTGTCTTTGATTTCGCTTGATGAATTATTCCCAACGCTTAGCTGAATCATAGTCACTTTGGCGAGCATCAACCCATCTATCTTGGTTAGCTGATAGCCCCTCTTTTTTCCAAAAAGGCGCGCGCGTTTTTAAAAAATCCATAATAAATTCTGCGGATTCAAAAGCACTATGGCGATGTGCGCTGGTCACACCAACAAACACGATCTCTTCACCAATATTTAATTGGCCAACACGGTGGATGACGCTGACTCTTTGTAAAGGCCAACGCGCGCGTGCTTGCTCAACAATGTCATTTAACGCCTTTTCTGTCATACCAGGATAATGCTCTAGAGTTAGCGTATTAACTTCATCACCTAAATTATGATTACGCACTTTTCCTGTAAAAGTGACGACCGCACCATCACTTTCACACTCTGACAACCATTGATATTCATCACCAACATTAAAATGTTCGTTTTGGACTGATATACGGGTCAATGTACTCATCTTAGCCCCCTGTTACAGGTGGGAAAAAAGCCACTTCATCACCGTCTTTAATGGCATAAGTGCCTTGAACAAAGGATTGATTTACCGCGGATAACAATTTGCCATCTTCAAGCGCTAATGCCCAACGATCGCCTTTGTTAATTAAAGCACGGCGTAAATCATCCACTGTTGGATAATCATTTTGTAATTCCAGTGAATCAACACCCACTAATTCACGCACTTGGGCGAAAAAAAGAACCTTAATCATGCATCCACCTTAAAGTGTCCCGATTTACCACCGGTTTTTTCTAATAAACGCACAGATCCTATGACCATATCTTTTTGTACTGCTTTGCACATATCATAGATAGTCAATGCGGCCACTGATGCGGCAGTGAGAGCTTCCATTTCAACCCCCGTTTTACCCGTTAAGCGACACACTGATTCAATACGCACACGATTTGAGTCTGTAAGGGCTTCTAAATGGACTTCAACTTTGGTTAACAGCAATGGGTGACATAAAGGAATTAATTCCCATGTTCTTTTGGCTGCTTGAATACCCGCAATACGTGCGGTAGCAAAGACATCTCCCTTATGGTGTCGACCTTCGGTTATCATTGCTAAGGTTTCTGCTGACATTTCAACAAAGGCTTCTGCTCGTGCTTCACGTACGGTTTCAGCTTTGGCGCTAACATCCACCATATGCGCTTCACCGGCAGCATTAATATGAGTTAGTTGAGACATGCACAACTCCTGAAATTAACTAAATAACAGAGCGAAAAAACTTATCCACCAATCACAGAAAGATTAGGGGTAATACCACTATCGCCCTGATGAAGAAAATGTGTTTCTCTTTTATGAAGAAGTCCACCCTGAATACGCTGTTGTAGAGCTTGTTGTTGTGCATCATCAGCCAATAAATCGCGTAAAGGAATACCATTTTCGCCAAATAAGCAAAGATGAAGATTACCAATCGCAGAAACGCGTAAACGGTTACAGGTGACACAGAAGTCTTTTTCATAAGGCATGATAAGACCAATTTCACCTTGATAATCAGGATGAGTAAAGACTTGAGCTGGCCCATCACTACGGGCGCGAGGAATTTGTAGCCAACCTTCGTTAAGTAAACGTTGGCGGATCACTTCACCAGATAAATGAAAGCGATTAAAAACATCACTACCATCACCAGTTTCCATTAGTTCAATAAAGCGTAGTTGTATCGGTCTGTCTTTGATCCAATGGAGAAAATCAGGCAAGTTTTTATCATTTACGTTGCGCATTAACACAACATTGACTTTCACTTTGTCATAACCTGCCGTAAAAGCAGCGTCTATTCCTTCCATCACTTGATGGAATTTATCTTGCCCGGTAATGGCATGAAATTGGCGGGGATCTAAGCTATCAACACTGACATTTATCGCACTTAGCCCCGCATCACGCCATTGTGCAACATCACGGGCTAAACGATAGCCGTTTGTTGTCACAGCAATCTTTTTAATGGCTGGGTTTTCATTAATAGTCGCGATAATATCAGTAAAATCTCGACGCATCGTAGGCTCACCACCCGTTAAACGGATTTTTTCTGTGCCTAATTCAGCAAAAGAGTGAGTCAGTCGGCGGATTTCATCCAGTGATAGAAAGGACTTATGACCATTTGGCTTGTAGCCATTAGGTAAGCAGTAAGTGCAACGGAAATTACACACGTCTGTGATTGATAGACGTAAATAGAAAAATTTGCGGGAAAACGCATCAACAAGTTGTTGCATAATAACACCTTTCCAAATTCGGGAGATGCGGGCATTTCTACCGTGCACCCTGGTGACTTAGTTAGTCACGGCCAGAACATCATATCTTTTGGATAAAGCTTGTTGACTTAGATGTTAAGGCTAGGAGTTAATCTTTACCTGTTTTTAACAGGTTCTTATACCAATATTTTATGTGTGGATTTTACCTGTTTATTTAATAAAAAGCGAATATTGTTTTCGTTATATAATTTATAATACAACGACTTACAACACTTTTTTTATTTTTATTCTATTTACACTCCCCTTACTCTTCCCTTTTATTTGTCTAAATAACCAGCAATCGATACTCATTCAAGATTAAGAATGTGATGAAATCACGCCGTGATCATAGGCTTAAATTATAATTGTGATAAATTAGCGGCAAATTTTTAAAAGTGAGTAAGACAATTATGCGAAATCGCACGCTAAGTGATTTAGATCGTGTTGTAGCCCTTGGTGGAGGTCATGGCCTTGGACGTGTGCTTTCAGCACTCTCCCATTTAGGAACACGCCTTACGGGGATTGTCACGACAACAGATAATGGTGGCTCCACGGGACGTATTCGTAAAGACGAAGGCGGTATCGCGTGGGGAGATATGCGCAATTGTATTAATCAATTAATCACAGAGCCTTCCGTTGCTTCTGCGATGTTTGAATACCGTTTCTCAGGCACAGGAGAGCTTGCTGGACACAACTTAGGTAATCTTATGCTAAAGGCCTTAGATAACTTAAGCGTTCGTCCATTAGAAGCAATTAATCTTATCCGCGGTCTACTTAGAGTCAATGCTCATCTTATTCCTATGTCAGAACAAGCGGTTGATTTAATGGCCATTGATGATGAAGGTAATGAAATCTATGGCGAGGTCAATGTAGATAATTTACCGAGGATGCCTCGTCAATTAAAACTCTATCCAGACGTCACCACCACACGAGAAGCCATTGAAGCCATTGAGCAAGCTGATTTAATTTTAATTGGCCCGGGCAGTTTTTTTTACCAGTTTGATGCCTTTATTGTTGCTACCTGATTTAGCTAAAGCATTACGTCGTAGCAGTGCCACTACTATTTATATTGGTAAT